>NZ_JBEXCW010000022.1:0-110065 GCF_040605435.1 Streptomyces sp. NPDC005574 | reverse complement strand
ACCGCGTCCTTGGCATCGGTCTTGCCGGTGCCCCGGTAGCCGGCCGAGGCCCGGTTGACCGCGAGGCCGGGTATGTAGAGCAGCTGCTGTCCGTGATTGAGCAGCACGCTGATCAGCAAGGTGGCCATGCCCTCGGTGACGTCGACCGCCCATACAACGTCCTCGTTGATGGCCAGCACGTCGGCGAGCAGGGCGAGCAGTTCCGGCTCGTCGTTCAGCACGCGGCGCGACAGCAGCCGCCTGCCTTCGGCGTCCAGGACCACGCAGTGGTGATGGGTCTTGCCGATGTCCACGCCCGCCCAAATCTGGGGCACGGTTTCCTCCGGTTCGTCGGTGTGCGCTGTTCTCCCGAACGACCTCGCCGACGTGGTCCTACTCAGCGACACACCCGCAGGTGCTCGCGGCTCCTAATCAGCGGCCGAGTCGTCGTGAGACACCGGGCGGCCAGGTGATGGGAACCATCGAGTGCAACCCGCTGAAAGCCATACCCGGTGTCTCTGGGCCTCTGGACCTTACGACAGCCCGTCCAACCCACCAACAACGTAGGACCCGCTGATGGGGTTCGTCGATCACGGGCCGGGCGGCACGGGTGAACCGGTCGCGGCCCTGCTCCGACCAGGCAATGCGGGATCGAACACGGCCACCGACCACATCACCGCCGCCCAACTGGCCCTGGCCCAGCTGCCGAAGAAGTACCGGCGCGGGCGCCGGACCCTGATCCGCACCGACTCTGCGGGCGGCACCCACGACTTCGTCGCCTGGCTCGCCCGGCGGGGACGGTGGCTGTCCTACTCGGTCGGCATGGTGATCACCGACGCCATCCACCAGCATGTGCTGCAGGTTCCCGCCCCGGCCTGGACACCGGCCGTCGAGGCGGACGGCGAGATCCGCGACGGCGCCTGGGTAGCCGAACTCACCGGCGGCGTCCTGGACGGCTGGCCCAAGGGCATGCGGCTGATCGTCCGCAAGGAAAGACCGCACCCCGGGGCCCAGTTGCGGCTCACGGACGCGGACGGCATGCGTCTGACCTGTTTCGCCACCAACACATCGGGCCGGCCGATCACCGAACTCGAGCTCCGTCACCGGCTGCGAGCGAGGGCCGAGGACCGCATCCGGGCCGCCCGGGCCACCGGCCTGCGAAATCTTCCTCTGCACCGCACCGCCCAGAACCGGATCTGGCTGGAGATCGTGCAGATCGCGCTCGACCTGCTGGCCTGGATGCCGATGCTCGCCCTGACCGGCAAAGCCAGGCTATGGGAACCCCGCCGCCTGCGGCTCCGGCTGTTCAGCGCAGCCGGACAGCTCGTCACCACCGGCCGTCGGCGGATCCTCCGCCTGGCCCGGCACTGGCCTTGGACCAGCCACATCACCGCCGCCCTCGAACGGCTCGCACTCCTGCCGAACCCAGGCTGACCAGCAAATTCCCCGTCCCTACGACAGCAGCTCAACACCCGGAGCAGTGGAACCCGGCGCCACCCCGAGACGACACTCGGGCCTCCGGCCTGCCCAGCGTCAGCCCGCGGCACGAAAACGGGCCACCGACTCCGTCGGCGGCCCGTCACGAAACTTCGAGGCTAATCACCGGCTCAGGCACGGCCCAGGTCGTCAATGTCAAACCAGCAGAGCTACTTGCCGATCCCAAGATCGCACGAGCTCTTGCCTGGCCTGGTGAGCTCATCCGGCAACATGGATGGGCGTATGAAATTTGGTCGGGCGACGATCCCGTCCTCTTGAAGAACGTTCGGTTCCTTGCCGCATACCGACGGCCCGGCGTAGTTCCCACCGAGGAGATAGACCTGGCGTGGGAAACGGTGCAGGACGGTGAGCAACTGGCATCGGCTGAGCACCGGCTGGCCAAGGTACTCGATCGGGAGCTCCACGAAGCCCGTCCCCCGATCCTGTCTCTGGTGTGGGCAGGACGGCTGAGCACGGACTTGACCTTGCCCCTGTCTGGCGAGTGGATTCTGCGGAGGTCCCGGTGACCGGATGGACAACATCACTTCGGATCGGGCTGCCGTTGGTCTACGACGGCCAGCAGTGCACCATCGCCGAGCTCGACGGACGCCGCGTTCTGTTGCAACACGCAGGTCCGGACAGCCGGCCGCAGTGGCGCCAGGTGGACCTCGCCCTGCTTCTCAGCCATCCGTCAACTGAGTTCCTGGTTCCCGCTCCGCCGCAGCAATCAGGCACGGCCGCACTCTTTGGCAGCCTTTGCGAGGAGGAGGACGAAGAAGTCACGGTCCGCTACCAGCATGTTCAGGAGGTGCGTTTCAGCTACAAGTTGGGCTCGCCCGAGTTGGCTCTCGCCGGCGAGCCTCGCCCGGATTACGCGCCCGGCGTCCCCTTGATGCGTCGCTATGAGGCCAAAGCACGAGAACTCGGAGTGGACCCGGCCACCGTGCGCCGATGGGTGGCCAAGGTCAAAGAAGAAGGCCCCGCCGGTCTGGTAAGCAGGGGCCGAGCCACACACATCCTCGATCGAGTCGACCCTCGTTGGCTGGATTTGGCCCGCACCGTCCTCAAAGAGCGGGAAAAGGAAAGCCGCCCCGTGAAGAATCTCATCCTGATCGAGATCGAGGAACGCCTGACCAATAAGCACGGTCGAAACTCGGTAAAGATTCCGAAACGCAGCACCGCCTACGATCTTCTGAGGGAACTTGCCCGGGGGACGAACGCCTTCGACGGCAGCACCAAGGGAAAGCGCTCCATCGCGCAGAGGCCACAAGGGGTATACGGAAAACTGCGGGCCACACGACCGGGCGAGTACGTCATCCTCGACACCAACAGTCTCGATGTGTTCGCCATGGAACCCATCACCTGCCGATGGGTGAGGTGCGAGCTTACGGTGGCGATGGATCTTTACAGCCGCTGCATCTGCGGACTGCGTGTGACTCCCGTGTCGACGAAGTCCGTCGATGTCGCCGGGGTACTGTACGAAACCATCCGCTCACGCGGACCAGCCAAGAGCGGCTCTGCGAATGAAACACTGCCCTATTGCGGGGTGCCTTCCGCGGTAGTGCTGGACGCTGAAAAGCTTGTGGATGCCGAGGGTAACCGCCTGCTGCCCAGTGTCGCGGCTGAGGCGATCGTGTACGACCACGGCACCATCTACGTGTCCAACCATATCGAGAGCGTGTGCGCCAAGCTGGATATCACCCTGCAGCCGGCCCGTCCGCATACCCCGACCGACAAGCCGGTCGAGCGCTGGTTTCGCACCCTCAGTGAGGGACTGTTGGCAGCATTGCCCGGTTACAAGGGGCCCGACGTCTACAGCCGCGGCGAAAAGGTGGAGGAAGAGGCCTACTTCTTCGTGGACGAGCTTGAAGCCGTAATCCGAGAGTGGATCACACTGATCTATCATCGGCGTCACCACCGAGGATTGAAGATCCCGGAGATTCCTGGGCTGAAGCTGAGCCCGCTGGAGATGTACGAGCACGGCATCATGCGTGCTGGTCCGCTGCGCATTCCCTCGCGCCCGGGACTTGCCCTCGAATTCCTAGAGGAAGAGTGGTGCACGATCCAGCACTATGGAGTCCAGGTCAACACCCTGGTGTACGACGGCCCAGCATTGGAAGGGTTTTATAACCAGACCAGTCCCTATCAGGGCCAGCATGCCGGCAAGCCAACCTTCAAGCCCATGGAATCCATGAACCACTTCAATGGGAACCTCCGCAAGTGTGGCTCCCGACGTTGCCTTGGCCCGGCTTGCCTCCGGAAGACATTGATCGGGAGGAAGTCGCTGAACAGCTGGCATTGCGCCTACCCGTTGACGATGTCTCTCAGGCCGTTGGTATCAGCGACGACAAGTTCCGCCTCTACATTGAGTATTCAACCCCCGCAGACTTGCCCGTGCCGTCAGAACGACCAAGAAGGGTTCGCCGGAAGATCCAGTCGCAGAATCACTGGACGTCGCAGTGGCGGCGTCTGACGCCGGAAGAACTGCATCAGCTGTACGTATCCGAACGTAAGTCAACTCCTCAGATCGCCGCCCTCGTCGGCTGCAGCTCCTCAACCATCGGATTACACCTAGAACAAGCGGGCATCCCCCGACGCCGCAGGAAGGAACCTCTGTGGGCAGCTGATGGAACATTGGTGACGGCAGACTGGCTGAGGCGCCACTATACAGAGCTGGGAAGAACCACAAAGGAAATCGCAAATGAGATTGACTGTCACAATGCTTACGTTTCACAACTGCTCAGACAAGCCGGAATCCCAACCCGACCGCTCTTCGCGGTCTGCAGCCCGTTTGTACGCCTCGGTGTAAAAATTTCGCCCGCCATGATTGCCGTCAGTGAGCTGAGAAACCACGCCCAAAGACTGCGCAACATCGTCCGGCTCCCGGGCCATCATGACATCGCCGCGGCATGTCGGGCTCTTGGTATCCCCAGCAGCAGCATCCGCTACCAGCTTGTCCAGGTCGAGAACGCTGCAGGTTTCGCGATCATCACGCCCACAAAGCCCCTCGATGCGACCCCAGACGGAGCAACTTTTATCGCTGAAGCAAAGCGACTACTTGCCCTTCTCGACCAACGGGCCAATAGCAAACTAACCTGATCTATCGAACAGTTACTGAACCTCTTTCATCCTGTGCCGTGGGGATGAAATGGGCTGGCCAGGTGCGGTGACGTGGCGAAGCCCCTCGTCGTTGGTGTGGTGATCTCACTCAACACGCCGACGGCCGGGGGGCTTCGTTGGTTCCGTATCCTTCCACGCTCGATGTCCCGTACGAGCTGGTCGAGCATGTCTCCTGGCTCATCTGCACCCGAAGGCGTGAACTTCGCACACGCTGGCGGAAGTTGAGCTGCTTCAAGCAAGCTCTGCTGACACTGGCCCATCTACGGAAGAACGAGACGTTCGCACAAGTCGGTGCCGGGTTCGGGGTATCGGAGGCAACGGCCTGGCGTTACGTCGACGAGACACTCGAAGTCCTGGCCTCCTGGGCGCCGGGTCTGCACGAGGCCCTCGTCGGGCTCGGCGAAGGAGACTTCGTCATCGTCGACGGCACGCTCATCCCCACCGACCGTATCGCCGCAGACCAGCCGTACTACTCGCAGAAGCACAAGCAGCACGGCATGAATGTCCAGGTCGTCGCACGCCCGGACGGCACCCCACTGTGGTTCTCCCGCGCGACACCGGGCCGCACGCACGACCTGACCGCGGCCCGCGCGCACGGCATCGTCCAAGCCTGCCTCACCCGGCAGATCCTGGTCCTGGCCGACCGGGCCTACCAGGGTGCCGGCGCCACCTTCCGCACCCCCTACTACCACCACAGCGAACAGCCCGAGCACTACCAGCAGTTCAACCGCGACCATGCCCGGCTGCGAGCTCCGGGAGAACGCGCCTTCGCACAGCTGAAGTCCTGGCGGCTGTTACGGCGAGCCCGATGTTCAACCCGGCGTATCGGCACCATCGTCCGAGCCATCCACACACTCATGACCTGCGGCTATTCAGGATGAAAGAGGTTCACTGAGCTTGAAGTCGGGTTGTCGTTGCGGGTGACAGGGCTTGATCCTCGCGGTACGCCGTTGTCATGAGGTACACGCAGAGCGGGATGAGCGCCGCGAGTTCCGCGAGGGCATTCGGCTGATGACCGCTGAGCGGTTCGCTCTGGGGGAGCCGAATTCGGTGATCGCGGCGCTTCCACAAGTGCTACACCCTATGGGGCGTACGCAAGCTGCTGATCCGGCACGGGTTCTCCTGCCAGGTGCCAGCCAGGCGGGCCGTCGAACGCGACGAGGGGAAGGTCACCGGCTGGGTGAAGGAAACCTGGCCGCAGATGGAAGGACCGCGGCGACGCTCGATACGTGGATCGTCTTCGAGTTGCGCCGCGAGGCGCTGTGTTTCGTGTGGAGGTGAGAGACCGTCGCCGCCGACCTGTCGTAGCAGGGAGGTGGAGCTTAGAGCAGCCTGATCCGGGTGATGCCGGGGAGGGCGGGAGCGGCCCCATCGGCGGCGGGCGAAGTCGCTCAGGGCCCCGCCAAGGCTGTGCCGACGGGATAGCCGGTGTCGCCGCCGTCTATCGCTCGGTGCAAAGACGCTGCGACCGGCTCCGGCCCTCAGCTCGGCCACCCTTTACCTCTCGAGGACGACAGCGAGACCTTGGCCAACGCCGATGCAGATGGCGACGACGGCGATGCCACAGCCCCGGCGGGCGAGTTCGTGGGCCGCGCGACCGATGATGCGTCCACCGGACGCACCGAGCGGGTGCCCCATCGCGATCGCCCCTCCGTGCGCGTTCACCTTCTGCGGGTCGAGATCGCTCCACAGGCGCAGACAAGCAAGCGACTGCGCCGCGAAGGCCTCGTTCAGCTCGACCAGGTCCACGTCGGCCCAGGTGCGCCCGGCACGGGCGAGTGCACGGTTGGCCGCCTCGACTGGAGCGACTCCGAAGACGTCGGGGTCGTTGCCGAAGGCCGCACGGCCTGCGATGCGGGCGAGGGGTTCGCCGTCGAGCACACCCTCGCGGGCGACGAGCACGGCGGAGGCGCCGTCGTTGATGGGCGACGAGTTGCCGACGGTCACCGTGCCGCCCGCGGCGAACGCGGGGCGCAAGCCGGCGAGTACCTCGACAGTGGATTCGTCACGGATGCTTTCGTCGCGGGCGAGACGATGACCGTCGACCTGGACGATCTCGCGGTCGAAGATGCCGTCCGCCCATGCTCGGGCGGCCAGACGATGGCTGCGCGCCGCGAACGCGTCCTGCTCCTCACGAGAGATCCGGTGGATTTCGGCGAGCTTCTCTGCACTCTCGCCGTTGGAGATCGTCCATTCGTTCGGCAGGCGGGGGTTGACCATGCGCCATCCGATCGATGTGTTCCACATCGTCTGGTTGCCCGCGGGGAAGGGCTTGGTGCTCTTCTCGACGACGTACGGTGCACGGCTCATCGACTCCACGCCGCCCGCGAGCACGATGTCGGCGTCTCCTGCCTCGACGGCTCGTGACGCCTGGATGACGGCCTCGACCGAGGACCCGCACAGCCGGTTGACCGTGACTCCCGTGACTGTGGTGGGAAAGCCGGCGAGCAGCGCGCCGAACCGTGCGACGTCGCGGTTGTCCTCGCCCGCCTGATTCGCATCGCCGAAAATCACGTCGTCGATACGCGCGGGATCCAAGCCCGTACGCTCGACGGTCGCGCGCATGACGATCGCGGCGAGGTCGTCGGGGCGCACGTCGGCGAGGGCCTTGCCGTACCGTCCGAAGGGGGTACGGACGGCGTCGTACACGAAGCTCGCGGGCATGTCAGACACCTTCCAGGGATGCCGCAGCGTCGGCGAGGTCGAGGCCGGTCAGGGCGGCGAGGGAGTCCACCGTGTTGTCGCCGAACGTCTCGCGCACGCGCAGTCCGTCGGGCGTGACGTCGAACACCGCGTGATCGGTGTAGACGCGGGTGACGCAGCGCACTCCAGTCAGGGGGTAGGTGCAGGCGGCGACGAGTTTTGGCGTGCCCTGCTTGGTGAGCAGGTCGGTCATCACGTAGACCGACTTCGCGCCGATGGCGAGATCCATCGCTCCGCCGACGGCGGGGATCGCGCCGGGCTCGCCGGTCGACCAGTTCGCGAGATCGCCGGTCTCCGACACCTGGAACGCGCCGAGCACACACACGTCCAGGTGGCCACCGCGCATCATCGCGAAGGAGTCGGCGTGGTGGAAATACGCCGAGCCCGGCAGCGCGGTGACCGGCTGCTTGCCGGCGTTAATCAGGTCGGGGTCGACGGTGCCGGGCTCGGGTGCGGGTCCCATGCCGAGCATCCCGTTCTCGGTGTGCAGGACGAACTCCGTGTCGTCCGGCAGGTAGTTGGCCACCAGGGTGGGGGCGCCGATACCGAGGTTCACGACCGATCCCTCGGGGATGTCGGCCGCGATGCGACGCGCGAGGTCGGGGCGGCTGATGCGCGTGCTCATCGGCTCTCCTCCTGCACCAGCGGGTGTCCCTCGATGTCGACGCCGCCGACGAACACGCCGTCGTCGAGCCAGCGGCGTTCTCCCACCGCGACGACGTGGTCGATGAAGATGCCGGGCGTCACGACGGTCTCGGGGTCGATGTCGCCGAGCGGCACGATCTGGTCGACCTGGGCGATGGTGGTGGCCGCCGCGGCCGCCATGATCGGGCCGAAGTTGCGGGCGGTCTCGCGGTAGACGAGGTTGCCCCAGCGGTCGGCCCGCAGGGCGCTGATCAGGGCGACATCAGCTCGGATCGGGTACTCGAGCACATAGTCGCGGCCGTCGATCGTGCGCACCTCCTTGCCCTCCGCAAGCTGCGTGCCGACGCCCGTCGGCGAGAAGAACGCGCCGATACCCGCGCCGGCGGCGCGGATGCGTTCGGCGAGATTCCCCTGCGGGACGAGCTCCAGCTCGATGTCTCCCGCGCGGTAGAGGCCGTCGAACACCCACGAGTCTCCTTGCCTCGGGAACGAGCAGATGATCTTCCGTACCCTTCGCGCCGCCAGGAGCGCGGCAAGTCCCGTGTCGCCGTTGCCCGCGTTGTTGTTGACGACGGTCAGGTCACGTGCGCCATGGGAGATGAGTGCGTCGATCAGCTCTACCGGCTGGCCCGCGCGGCCGAATCCACCAATCATCACGGTGGCACCGTCACCGATCCCTGAGACAGCGGCCGCGGTGTCATCGACGGTCTTGTCGATCATTGTTTCTCCACGCGTTCGGGCATCGCGCGACCTCTCAAGCGATTTCACATGGCCGGCCCGCGTGGTGACAGTGCACGACGGTCGACACCATCTGACGTAGGCATAGACTCTATGCTTATGTCTTATCACACCGTGGACGCCTCGGACAGGACCGATGAGCGTGAAGCGCGGCACCCCCGGCCTTACGGTCACCGCGCGATGCCGGGCACTCGCTGGTGCTCCCATCGCATGGCATCGCCGTTAGGGTCTTTCTCAGTGACGATCCCGCTCTCCTCGCCAATGAAGACTGGAGCTAATAAACTATGCCTATGTCTGAACTCGCGAGCGAGCGCTATACCGACCGCATCGCCACCGGACCGCTCGTCCTCGTCCAGGAGGTCTTGAACACCCGCGCCGCCGGCAAGCCCGCGCTTGAGGACCTGCTCTCGACTCCGGATGCTGCGACATCATGGCTCTTCGGCGCGCTGGCCGAATGGAGTCGGCGTACGGGGATGCAGGCGCCGACCATCCAGGTCGACGAGCCTGGGCTGGTGCGGCTTCAGCAGCTACGCGCGTCGTTGCAGATAACGGTGTCGGGTGCGGTGCGCGACGCTCCGGTCCGGTCAGCGCCGAAGGGGGTGAGCGGTGCGATCGAGGTGCGGATCGACGCCGATGGCGTCTTCTCGCTTGCGCCGCGCGGCAAGGACGTCGGGTGGGTCGTCGCGGCCGTGCTCAACGAGATCACGAACGCCCAACTGACCGGTACGTGGCGTCGTTTGAAGATGTGCCGTAACCGGGTCTGCTCGGTTGCGTTCTACGACGGTACGAACCCCAACAACGGCGCCTGGCATGACGTGCGCATTTGCGGTAACGCCGTGAACCTTCGAGCCTCGCGGGCCCGTCGGGCGGCCGCGAGCGCGTAGCGCGCCGCAGCCCTCCCGACCGTCGCTCCGACTACTCAGCCTTTGGCTGCCCGGCAGGAGCCCCACAACGCACCGGGATTGATGCGCGACGGGTGCCGCTCCAGCATGTACTCGTAGAGTTCGAGGGTGCTGCCGGTGCGGCGCACCCCGGTGTTGAAATCGAGGATGTAGCGGCGGGTCTCCTCGATGTGACGGGGATCGTCATCGGCGGCCGGATCCTTGTGGCCCGCGACTATCGCGGTCGGCGCCAGCGCATCGACCGTGTCGAGGGCCCTCAGCCACTCGTCCCGCCCCTCGGCGTCCGAGGCCGCGAGCATCAGGTGCACGTTGTTGTAGATCACGTCGCCCGCGACGACCAGGCTCAGGTCGGGCACGTGCAGGCAGGTGGTGTTGTCGCTGTCGGTGTGCCCCAGGCGGACCGGGCGGACCTCCGCCCCGCCCACGGTCAGGACCTCACCCTCCAGCGGTTCGGCGAGCACGAGCCGCTCAGGGATCCGCCCGGGGAACCAGGCGCGCCAGACCGCCTTGAGGACCTCGGGCGAGGACTGGTACGCCATGTCCTGGACGACCTCGGGCAACGCGAAGGCGCGCGCACCCGGGTATTGCTCCAGAACGGCTCCGAGACCGAACCAGTGGTCGCCGTGGCCGTGGGTGACGTACACGCTCGTCACCGGGGCGTCGCGCTCACCGAGCCAGCGGAGCAGGCCCTCGGACTGCGCGGTCGTGAAGAGCGGATCCACCAAGAGCGCCTCTCCCCCGTTCGAGATGAGGATGCTCGACGTCGGTGACCAGGCACGCTCGGTCTGATCGGGCGGCACGTCGGAGTTGGTGGTCGGCATGCCGCCCGCGATGTGCACGGCGTAGGACAAGGCGTTCGACGTCATGGGTGGACTCCTCGGATTCTCGGGTGGTCACGCAGCGCGATGACATTGACATAAGCATAGCCCTCATGCTTACGTCATACTGCTCGCGTCGGCCGAGAATCCCGAGAGCCACCGGCTCCGATTTCGTCGCCGCAAGAGAGCGATCGTCAAAGGAGACACGAGATGAACAGGCCAGCGACGCAGGCGCCGACCGTGGTGCTCGTCCACGGATATCTGGACGACGGCCCCATCTGGAACAGCGTCGGCGCTGTCCTCGAC
This sequence comes from Streptomyces sp. NPDC005574, assembly GCF_040605435.1. Taxonomy (NCBI): domain Bacteria; kingdom Bacillati; phylum Actinomycetota; class Actinomycetes; order Kitasatosporales; family Streptomycetaceae; genus Streptomyces; species Streptomyces sp. NPDC005574. The sequence continues at coordinate 99,378 of NZ_JBEXCW010000022.1, read as the reverse complement.
GAGCAGTCGATCCCGTCGATCGCGTTCGAGCTCGCCGGCATGGGTGGGCGTGCCTCGGACCAAGGGCCGTTCACCCTCGCCCGCTGGGCCGACGATCTCGAGAGCCTCGTACGCGCGACGGAGGGTCCCGTCGTGCTGGTCGGCCACAGCATGGGAAGCCAGATCGCCGAGCTCGTCGCCGCCCGCCTGGCCGGGCAGGTGCGTTCGCTCGTCCTGGTCAACCCGATCCCGCTTGCGGGCACCCACCTGCCTCCGGAGCAGCTCGCTCCCTTCCAGGCACCGGATCTCGGCCTCGACGCGCAGCGCGCCTTCCGCGGCGCGCTCGCCACCGCTTTCCCGGCCGAGGAGAACGACCGGCTCGCCCAAGTGGCCCTGCACGTCGACCCGTCGACGATCTCCGACACGGCGACCGCATGGAACAACGGCCACCCGGACGGACAGCAGCCCAGCAAGTTCCACGGGAGCGTCACCGTCCTGCGCGGTGAGAACGACCCCTTCGTCACCGAAGAGATCGTCTCCGCGTATGTCGCGCCCCGCTTCCCAGGCGCCGCCACGCAGACGATCGCCGGCGCAGGTCACTGGGCGCACGCCGAGAACCCGGCGGCGGTCGCCGCCGTCATCACCACGGTCGCCGAGGACAGCGCGTCGAACGCCGCCGACGGCCGCCCGGCCGAGGCCTGGACGAGCGCGTTCGAGCAGCGCACCGAGGATGCCTTCTCGGCGGCGCTCTCGCCGAACGTGCGGATGGAGGCGAGCGCGCTCGCCAAGCCGGTCGAGCGCAAGGAGCACGTCGAGGCCCTCATGGCCGCGGTGAGCTCCGTGTACGAACGGCTCGAGTTCGTCCGGAAGGCGCAGGACGGCCCGCGGACGTATCTGGAGTGGGAGGCCGCCGCGTTCGGCGGCTTCGCGATGAAGGGGATCACGATCCTCACACGTGATGACGAGGGGCTCATCACGGAGATCGCCATCCACCACCGGCCCATCGGCGCCGTGCTGCAGATCAACGCGAAGGTCGGGGGCCCCCTCGTCGAGGCAGGCCTTGTCCCCGCCGAGTACTTCGACTTCACGGAAGGCAAGTGACCATGACTGAACGCATCGACGTGGAGTTCACGGCGGACGGGGGCGTGACGCTGCGCGGCTGGCTCTACCTGCCGGACGCCGAGGGCCCGCGCCCCGCGATCACGATGGCGCACGGATTCGGCGCCAACCGGGAGATGGGCCTCGACCCGTACGCGCGCAAGTTCGCCGACGCCGGGTTCGTGGTGCTCGTCCACGATCACCGCACGTTCGGCGCCAGCGACGGCGAGCCCCGCAACGACGTCGACCCGTGGCATCAGATCGCTGACTGGCGCCGCGCGATCAGCTTCCTGGAGGCCCGCCCGGAGGTCGACGCGGACCGCATCGGAGTGTGGGGCTCGAGCTTCTCGGGCGGCCATGCGATCGTGCTCGGGGCGACCGAGGTGCGGATCAAGTGCGTGGTGTCGCAGGTGCCCACCATCAGCGGATTCGAGCAGTGGCAGCGCAAGGTCCCGCCGGAGCGCATCGCCGCCTTCGAGCTCGCCCAAGCCGACGAGGAACGCGCCCTGGCCGCCGGCGGTGAACTGCAGTACCAGACCTCTATCGGCGACGATCCCACCGACCCGGCCCTGTACAGCAGCCCGGACGCAGTGCGCTTCTACCACGACCTGGTTCCGCCGGGCCGCGAGAACAACACGGTGACGAGGCGCTCCAGCCGGGCCGCGCGGCTGTACGAGCCGGGCGGCTGGATCGCCCGAATCTCACCCAAGCCGCTCATGATGATCGTCGAGACCGGCGAGACGGTGATCCCGACCGACCTCCAACTGGCCGCCTTCGAGCGGGCGCTGGCCCCGAAGGAGCTGGTGCTGCTGCCCGGCGGGCACTTCGACGCCTACAAGGTGCACTTCGAGGAATCCAGCGGGGCCGCGCTGTCCTGGTTCCAAACCCACCTCGACAAGGCCCCGGCCCCAACCGGCTCGTGAGACGGAGGCGGTTCCGGCCGCTGCTGGAACCGCCTGCCCAGACGAGTGACCGCCGCTTCTCTCCCTGGCGGAGCGCTTCCGGAACATGGTTGCCACGGTCACACGCCACCTAGCACGGTCGGCCATGCCATGGGCGCCTCGTCGAGTGCCCTACCAACCCGTTCACCGGCGCCGTGTGTGTACCGGCGCGGACTTGCAGAAGACCCGTCAGCGGCGGCTGTAGCGCCGGTACGGTGCAGGTTGGAGTGCTCGCGTCGGCATCTGAGGCGCGCCCGCGGCGATCGCGGTCGGCGAGCGTCCGCAGGACAGCTGGTTGACGAGCGGAGAGTGCCTCGGACGCGGCCTGTTTCAGGCTCTGACCGCATCGCCGACACCCCACGCCTAGCTGATCGTTTCAGGATGAGATCGGTGTTTCGGTACGCGTTTGGCGATGGTCACCGGCAGGCTCCGTGGGGTGCCTGCTGATCTTGTGTCGGATGAACTGTGGTCGCGCAAAACGCGGGGCGGACTCAGTTCTTGGGGCCGAACATGTAGGCGTTGGCGACGTCGATGAGGGCTGCGCCCTGGTAGGCGGGGTAACGCTCGGTGATGGCCTTCTTGTAGGCGTCGCCGTCGTCACCGAGCAGCTCCCGGCCGGCGTTGACGTAGTCGGTGAGCTCGGCCCAGACGGCGGGGGTGGTCGGCTCGCCGTGGCCGGGCAGGATGGTGTCGTACTCGGTCTCGGCCGCGAAGCGGTCGATGTTGGCCTGCCAGCCGTCGAAGTCCTTGTCCAGGAACCACAGGTGGGTGTGGTTGTAGACGACGTCCTGAGCGACCAGGACACCCTCCTCGGGCAGCTTGATCACGAGGGTGGTGTGGATCTCGCCGCCGGTGACCTTCTCGAACACGAACGGGATGCCGTCGATGACCTCAGTGCCCGGGGTGATCTCCACGGTCGGCGTCACGTCGGCGAGCGGGATCGCGGCGCCGGTGGGCAGGTCCGTCTTGGCCCCCATGGCTACGATCTCCGCGGTGGTCTCCGGCAGCGCGTGCACGGGGACGCCGAAGCGGGCCGCGCCCTGGTAGTGGTCCGGATGCGCATGGCTGACGACGAGGCGGTCGAGCGGCTTGCCCAGGCTCTTGGCGTAGGCGACGACCTCGTCGGCGTAGGCCAGGACGAACTGCGCGTCGACGGCGATGATCCGCGACGGCGTCTCGATCAGCTGGGTGGTGACGCCCAGGCCGTCCTCGGGCGAGACGTAGCTGTGGATGCGGACCTGGCCCTTGTCGATGACCGTGAGGGTGCCGTGCATGACTGTGCTCCTGTCGGAATGCGGATGAGCGGTGATGAGGGGACGCGGGAAGGGGCGGATCGCTGATGGCCGGCCCACGACCGACCATCGGCCGCAACGGACACGGCCGGCTTTCCATCCCACAGGCCCGCGCCCCTGGAACAACTCCATACTGGGACGGAACCGGAGGTTCCGCGAGGTACGCTGCGGTCTCGTGATGGTCCACAGGCGACAAGCACGGCAGACACCCGGTCAACGGGAGACGGGCCTGCCGAAGGTGGCTTTCCAGTCTCCGGCCGGAACCCCGGCGGGCATGGAGGTCATGACCCTGGCCGACTTCCGCGACCGCACCCGTGACTGGCCCTGGCACATCGCCACCCCGCACCGGGCGGACTTCCACGCCCTGATGCTGGTCACCGCCGGCACTCTGCGCCACCGCGTCGACTTCACCGGGTACGTACTGCCGCCCGGTTCCTGGCTGTGGATCCGGCCCGGCCAGGTGCACCAGTGGCAGAACCCTGACCAGGCCGAGGCCGTCCTGATCTTCTTCCAGGAGGACTTCGTCGCCCCCGACACCGCGGAACTGGCCGGACTCGGCACCGGCACCGCCCCGATGCCCTTGTACAGCCCCAATCCTTCGGAGGCCCCCGTACTGGCAGCCGCGGCCGAGCAACTGGCCGCGGAGTTCTCCCAGTCCGGCCGCCATCCGCTGCCGGTGCACACCGCCCTGCTGCACCGCCTGCTCGACGTCGTACTTCTGCGCCTGGCCCACCTGCAACAGCACGGCCAGGCCGCGGAATCCGCCCCCGAGCCCTTCCTGCGCTTCCGCGACGCTGTCGAACGAGGTTTCTCCCGCACTCATCGCATCGACGACTACGCCCGGGAACTCGGCTACTCCACCCGCACCCTCACCCGCGCCACTCAGACCGCGGCGGGCCTCAGCGCCAAGGACTACCTCGACCATCGCCTCGCCCTGGAGGCCAAGCGGCTCCTCGCCCACGGCACCGAACCCGCCTCCACCATCGCAGCCCACCTCGGCTTCACCAGCGCCACCCACTTCGGCAAGTTCTTCCAACGCCACACCGGCCGCACTCCCCTGGCCTTCCGCGCCTCCCAACGTGCGTCGCCGTCTACGTAGCCGCCCATGGCACCTGACCGCGTGAACGAGTTCGGCGAGGGCTGCTTCGGGCGCCGACCCATTGGAGTCACGTGCAACGGATTCCATCCCTTGGGCCAAAAGCCTGACTGGGCCGACCGCGCCGGCTCGAAGGGGGACGTCGAACCCGGTCGCAGCAATTCGCCCCTCCAAGGCCGGTACTTCCGGCTCAGCCTCCGAACACCTCCGGCGGCACGCCCAGTTCCTTGGGTCCGACAAGCCCGGACGAGGGGCCTCAGGTGAGCCAGAGCACCACGGTCTCCTCGCTTCCTCCGGATCAGGCAGATTCAGTATCAGCGTGTCCACCACTCAGGGGGAGGTCCCACAAGCCGTGCGGTGGCCGCTTTTCAATGCCGCATCGGCTCAACTGCGCACCGTCGTCGCCGGTCGCACGACGTACTGGCGTAGATACAGGTCGCGGTAGGTGACGGGGCCTCGGGGGCCGGGGACGCGGTCGATGTTGATGCCGGTTTCCGGCAGGCGCAGGAGCTTGAAGCCGTCGAGGAGGCGTGTGGTGGAGTTCCAGAAGAGGCCTGAGCCGCCGTAGGCGTCCATGAACCGGTCCGCGGTGTCCGGGTCATGGGTGGCGATGGCAGCGGCCAGTCCGGAGGTCTCCTCGTTGGCGATCCGTGCGGCTTGGATTGGGCCGTCGGCCTCGTCGATCGTCACCGTTGCCGCATGCTCGTCATCCAGGGACCACTCGTAACCGCGTGCGTGAGTGTGCGGCGGCAGCGATGCCGCAATGCCCAGGTCCTCGAGGGTCTTCAAAATGCCCGGCAGCAGCTTGCCGTGGACAGCCCGGTCGATGAGGAGCAGATTGAGCCGGTTGCAGACGCCCAGCCGGTCCAGGCTGCTGGTGATCAGTTCGTGCACCAGCTTCTCGTCGGCGTCCGGGGCCACATACAGCACTCCGCCGCCGTCCGCGTGGGCCAGCGTGCGCACACCGTGGCGGGCGGCCTCGCGGCTGAGTTCCCGGGTGCTGTCGCCGCTGCCGCGGAGGATGACCAGAGGGACCGTCTCGGGCAGCGACACCAACGCGTAGGCCGCCGCTCGATCCTCACTCGGCACCAGCTGGATGGCGTCCGGGTTCAGTCCCGCGCCGGCGAGAGCGGGCGTGATGACGTGGGTGATCAAGGCCTGGGAGGAGCGCAGGGCCGCCGAACCGGTGCGCAGTACGCCGCCGTTGCGGGACTTGAGGAACTGGGAGGCGACGTCGAGCGTGACATTCGGACGCGCCTCGAAGTTCGCGCCGATGACCCCTACCGGGCGGCGGCGCTCCAGCAGGACCAGTCCGTCGGGACGCTCCTCGATGACGGTGTCCCGCGGCTCGTGCGACACGTCCGCCAGCGTCCGCAACGCCGCGGCCATGTCCTCCAGGCGTGGGCCGGTCAGCCGCAGGCGATCCTGCAGTGCCGCCGACATCCCGCTCGAGGCGGCCGATCGCAGGTCGTCCTGATTCGCCGCTGTCAGCACGTCGCGTGCCGTCTCCAGCCGCTCCGCCATGGTCCGCAGCGCGGTGTCGATCTCCACGTCCGACGCCCGGGCCAAGTCCGCCGAGCCCTGCGTCGCCCGGACTGCACAGGCGTGAACCGCCTCCTGGACGGAGCGGGGCACGCTCATCTCGTTCCTGCTCACATGGGTCCCTTCATGATCCAGGCGCACTACACGACACATAGGCGACAGGAGGATCGTTCAACAATCCTCAACAAGCGCTATCACTGTAAACCGCCCGGTTTCCGCTGGGCAAGGGAAGGAGTGCCGTTCCTCTCCTGTGCTACGTACTCAAAAGGTGACCACCGGCTTGAGCGTGACCCCGTTCTCGCTGTCCTCGAAGGCTTGGTTGATGTCCTCGAACGCGTAGTGCTTGATGAGCTTGTCGAACGGGAAGCTGCCGGCCTCGTAGAGGGCGATCAGCTGTGGAATCAGTACCTGCGGGACGGCATCGCCCTCGAGGACGAAGCTCACACTGGCGCCGGTGAGCATCGAGCTGCCGATGTCGATGGGCGACTCGGTGCCGGGCTTCGCCAGGCCCACGATGGCGGCATGGCCGAGCAGGCCCATCGAGTCGATCATCTGACGGAAGACGACCTTGTTGCCGGTCGCGTCCAGCGCGTAGTCCGCGCCGCCTCCGGTGATCTCCTTGATGCGCGCGACCGGGTCCTCGTTCCCGCTGTTGATCGTGTGAGTGGCGCCGACGCTCTTGGCGAACTCGAGGCGGCTGTCGACGATGTCGACGGCAATCACCGTCGTGGCGCCCGCGGCCACGGCCGCAAGCAGGCCGGAGAGACCGACCGCGCCCGTACCGAAGAGCACGAAACTCGAGCCGGGCTTCGGCTTGAGCACGTTGAGCACGGCGCCCGCGCCGGTCTGAACGCCGCAACCCAGCGGGCCGAGGATGTCGAGCGGGGCGGTCTCGGACACCTTCACGACGCTCCGCTGGGCCACGTTCGTCACGCCGGCGAAGGAGGACTGTCCGAAGAAGTGGGAGGAGACGGCGGAGCCGTCCTCGGCGCGGAAGGCCGTGCTGCCGTCCTTGCGGGCGCCGCCGAAGTTACGCATGGCGAAGTCGGTGCAGTAGGCGGGGTGGCCGGAGTTGCAACTGTCGCACGCACCGCAGCTGGCGAAGCTGAGCACGACGCGGTCGCCGGGCGCGATGCCGGTGACCGAGGAGCCGACCTTCTCCACGATGCCCGCGCCCTCGTGGCCGAGTACCGCCGGCAGTGGCGTGGGGTACCACTGGTCGCGCACGATCGCGTCGGTGTGACAGATGCCGGTGGCGACCAGGCGCACCTGCACCTCGTCGGGGCGGGGCTCGTCGATCTCGACGTTCTCGATGACCAGCGGCTGTTCCTTGGCGGTCGCGATGGCGGCCTTCACGTTCATGGTGGTTCCTGTCTGTGCATGATGCCTGTGCGCGAGGTGCTCGGTGACGGGCACGACGAGCGATGTGACCGTGGTCCGGAGAGTGTCAGTGGCCGGACCGGCTTGAGCCCATCTGCCACTGGGTCATCGCGCCGAAGGCCAGAGCGGTGACTCGGCGTGTGGTGAAACGGGAGACGAGGGTGCCCACCCAGTTGAACGTGCCGGAGACGACGCTGGGCGGCGGGTTGCGCCGGTCCAGCGCGCGCAGTGCGGTGGTGACCACCTGGCGGGGTGTCTGCTTCGGGACGCCTCGGGCCATGTCGTCGGAGCCGAGCGCGTCGAAGAACTCGGTCCGGGTCGGGCCCGGGGAGATGGCGAGCACGCGCAGGCCGGTCCCCCGCGATTCCTGCCACAGTGCCTCGGTGAAACTCAGCACGAAGGCCTTGGTCGCCCCGTAGACGGCGGCGTTCGGCCACGGCTGGTATCCGAGTGTGCTGGCGACGTTGACCAGGACACCGGTCAGCTGGTCGATGAACGCCCTGGTGACGTCGACCAGGCTGGCCACGTTCAGGCCTATCTCCTGCTGCATGCGTTCCGGATCATCCTGGCGGAACGGGGCATGGGTGCCGAAGCCGGCGTTGTTCACGAGGCTGGTAACGGCGATCCCGCGCCGGGCCACCTCCTCGGCCAGCGCTTCGCCCGCGGCCGGCACGGTCAGGTCGAACGGCACCACCGTGACGGTGATCTGGTGTTTCGCGGACAGCTCGCCGGCCAGGGCGTGAAGCCGGTCCGCGCGGCGGGCGACCAGCACGAGGTTCGAGCCGCGCGCGGCGAACTGGCGGGCGAACTCCGCGCCGAGTCCGGCACTCGCCCCGGTGATCAATGTGGTCTGGGTGCGGTAGTCGATCTTGCTCATGACTGTCGGGGACGCGGCACCCACCCTTGCGGGCACCCCTTCCCCTTCTTCCTTTCAATCTTGCGACGGTCGGTAACCGTCATCTGGTGCCGAGGCGGGCCCGGAGGCCCGGCTCGGCGATGGTCGTGACGCTTGAGGTCGTCATCCCTGGCTGCGGGGCGGGGATCACCCGGCTCACGTGATGCGTCGCAGGATGCGGTCCTTGCCGCGGGTGTAGGGCGGGGTGGCCACGCCCAGCGTGTCCGGCTTGAGGGGCTTGTCGAGGACGGCCTTGAGGTGACTGAAGGTGTCCACGGAGTACGAGCCGTGGTAGCGGCCCATGCCGCTCTCACCGACGCCGCCGAAGGGCAGGTCGAGGGCGCCGAGCTGAAGGAGCGAGAGGCCGAAGACCAGGCCACCGGAGGACGTCTCCGTGGTCAGGCGCCGCTTGGAGCGCTTGGACGCGGTGAAGGCGTACATGGCCAGCGGCTTGTCCCGTCCGTTGATGAAGGCGATCGCCGCGTCCAGGTCGGGGACCCGGACGATGGGCAGGACGGGGCCGAAGATCTCGTCGCGCATCACCGGGGAGTCGGGGTCGACGTCGGCCAGCACGGTCGGGGCGATGTAGCGGGTCTCGCGGTCGTGGTCGCCGCCCACGACGGTCCGGCCGTCGTTCAGCAGGCCGGCCAGCCGGTCGAAGTGGCGCTCGTTGACGATGCGGCCGTAGTCGTTGCTGGCGGCCGGATCGGTGCCGTACATCTCACGGAGCACCTCGACCAGGTGAGTCTCTATCTCGGCGCCCGCGTCACCTATCGCGAGCACGTAGTCGGGTGCGACGCAGGTCTGGCCCGCGTTCATGAACTTGCCCAGGGCGATGCGGCGGGCGGCCATCTTGAGGTCAGTGCCTGGTTCGACGACTGCGGGGCTCTTGCCGCCCAGCTCCAGGGTGACCGGGGTGAGATGACGGGCCGCGGCGGTCATGACGATGCGTCCCACCGCGCCGTTGCCGGTGTAGAAGATGTGGTCAAAACGCTGCTCCAGCAGGGCGGTCGTCTCCGGCACGCCTCCCTCGACGACAGCCACGGCCTGCGGGTCCAGCACCCGGGGCAGCCAGTGGGCCAACACGGCCGAGGTCGCGGGGGCGACCTCGCTGGGCTTGAGGACGACGGCATTGCCGGCGGCCAGGGCACCGATGACCGGCGCGAGCGCCAGATTGACCGGGTAGTTCCAGGGGGCGATGACCAGCACGACCCCCAGCGGCTCACGCACGGTCCAGGCCCGGGAGGGCATGAGCGACAAGGGCACAGAGGCCCTCTTCGGACGCAGCCACCGATCGAGATGACTCAGGGTGTGGTCGATCTCCCTGACGAGGAAGCCGATCTCCGCCATGCGCGACTCGGTCGGGCTCTTGCCGAGGTCGGTGTGCAGCGCCTGCACGAACACGTCCTCCTGCTCCGTCAGCAGACGCCTCAACGCCTGCAGTTGCTGCTTGCGCCAGGCGACGGGCTTGGTGCGGCCGGTGTTGAAGGTGGCCCGCAGTCGCGCGACGGTCTCCGCCGCAGGGGCCGCCGTAACGGCGATGTCCGGCTGACCGCCGGTGGGTGCGTTGGTCTTCATACCCAGAAGCATATACGAAACGAAAGTCTTTCGTTTCGTTTGGTTGTATGCTGGTCTTGTGACCTACCCCACCCTTACTCAACGTTCCGTACGGCAGTCCCACCGGATCTCTTCGGAAACCGCCTGATGACCGGGCCCCAGCCACGCCGGGGGCGCCCCCGCGATGCCTCCCGCGACCGCGCACTGCTGGCCGCGACTCTGGCCGTTCTGACCGAGAGCGGTTACGGCGGGCTCACCACCGCCGCCGTCGCGTCCCGCGCCGGAGTGTCCACCGCCACCCTCTACCGGCGCTGGCCGTCCAAGGAGGTCATGGTCGTCGACGCCGCCGCCGCGTACGCCAAGGAACTGACGGCACAGTCGGACACCGGCACACTCGAAGGTGACCTGCGCGCCCTGCTCCGGGACAAGGCAGCTTCTCTGACCGGGATTGAGGGAGGGGTGCTGCGCACGCTGATCGGCGAGGCCGCGTACAGCCCCTCCCTGGCCGAGGCCCTCACGAATGCCTTCATGGTGCCCGTGCGTGAACGCATGGCGGAGATAACGCAGCGCGCGGTGGACCGAGGTGAGATCCCGCCGGTCGAGCACGCCGACCTGCTGGGCGACCTGCTGATCGGTCCCATGATGAGCAAGTTCTTCCTCACTCCACTGCCGCCGAGCCAGGTCGACGCCGCCACCGCGGAGGAGACCGCCGACCGCATGCTGCCCTTCCTGCTGCGCGCCTTCGGACACCAGGGGCACGGTGGCGAGCGAGAAGCGGCTGCCCGCCCGGTTTCGGGCCTTTCCGAAACGCGTTCGGAATCCCCGGGCCCGACGGCAGCCCCTCAAGAAGGGGCGCCACGAGAAAGTCGGTCGGCGGACGCATCGAACGAGTGACATGCACGCCCGCCAGGTCAGCGACCTGTACGAGGTCGGCTGATGCCGGCGGGCGTGTTCATCGGTCGGGCGTGCTCGGAGCCCTTCATCGGCCACGGCGGCCCCTGGGTCAGCTGTTCAGGAAGCTCAGGATGTGATCGGCGACCGGCTTGGGCTGCTCCAGGTGGAGGAAGTGTCCGGCGCGGGGGACGACGACGCGTTCGAAGCCGTTCTTGAACACGGCTTCCATGCCGTCGCTCACCTCGACGGAAAAGCAGTTGTCGTCGGCCCCGTGGAGGTACAGCGACGGGACGGTGATGGCACCGCTCGCCCGGGCTTCCAGGGCTCGCGTCGCCTCATCGGCGGGTGGTGAGAACAGCTGGCGGTAGTAGCCCAGGACCTCGGTCAGGACTCCTGGAGCGCGGAGGGTCTCCTTGAGCGCGGCACGCTCCGCGTCCGGCAACTCGTAGCCGGGCGACCACTCCCGCCAGAGCCGGTCGATGAAGGCGAAGTCGTCGAGCGCGACGGCCGGCTCCGCCAGGGCCGTCTGGAAGAAGAACATGTACCAGCTGCGCCGCTGCTGGTCGCCGTTGGTGAGCCAGGCGGTTCGCAGCTGCGGGCCGTAGGGAACCGCCATGCCGACAAGCTTGCGGACACGTGTCGCGTCGAGGCTCGCCGCCGCGTACGCCGCCCGAGCACCGAGGTCGTGACCGACGAGATCCGCCCGATCGCGCCCGAGCGCTTCGATCAGGTCCAGGACGTCCCGCCCGGTCGCTGAGGCGCGATAGGACCCGTTGGGCGCCGCGCCATCGGGCCAGTATCCGCGCTGTGCGGGAGCGACCGCCCAGTAGCCGCCCTTCGCGAGGCGGTCGAGCATCCCTGCCCAGGAGCCGGCATGGTCGGGAAATCCGTGGAGGCACAGGACGAGCGGGCCGCTGCCGGCCTCCAGGATCGGAACCTCCAGCCCGCCCGCCTGAATCGTCCGACGACGGATGCCGCCACCAGGCGGTCGCTGTGTCTCGGGTGCCATGAGTTCAACCTCCAGGCCGCCTTCGCGGCGTCGCGGACCGACAGGCCCGGACCGAGTAGTGAGCCCTGAATGCAATAACCGTATAGCTTTCACTTATTTCAGCTCAAGCGATAGCGATGGCCACTGTTGAAAGGAGCAGACTCGCTGTGCTGATTTCGCTGGGGTTGCCCCGCCAGGCGACCGACCGGGACGGCCGCTACAGCCTGGTGGTACGGACCCGCTGACGGGCCCTGTGGGCACGCAGGTTCTCGGGGTTGCCGCAGGTCTTGGTGGAGTGCCACACACCGCTGTTGTTGCGGGAGCGGTCGAAGTACGCCGTTGTACAGCGCGTATTGCGGCAGACCTTGAGCCGGCGCCAGATGTCCGCCTGCTGAGCCTGGAAAACCTCGAGCAGCACCAGGGCGGCCACATACCGCCAGCCCTGGCCGCGAGGCTCCAGGACGGCCCGTCCGTTACGGTCCATCCGCACGGCCGCCGCCGCGACATGAACGGCGGGTACAACGGTCCAGTCGCCGGCGTCCGTGCCGTCGCCGTTTCCGGAGGCGAGAAGCCGCCGCAACTCGGCGCGCAGGCCGCGCAGTTCCTCGAGATCGCTCTCGGTGAGCGAGACCTGCGCCGCGGCCTGCCCCCTCTCCTTCGCCCAGCAGTCCAGCGCCTGATCGACCCAGGCCTGCGCGTCGGCGAGGCCGTCCAGGAGATCGGCCGCCCGGGGTCGGCCGGCGGAAATGGTGTTGAGCAGGTCGTGCACGAGCGCCAGCCCGACCGGTGCCGGTTCGACCTCGTACCGCGTGGACGCGGACCACACCATGGCCCCGCCTTCCTTTCGCTGATCGTTCGGCTCTACCGACATGACCGTGACCGTTTGACCACCTGCTCAGGGTACGACACCTCCGCCCTATTGAAGCGAAAGGAGCTAAAGGCGTAAGGTTATTTCATCTTGATGGCGTCGCAGCCACACGAAGGGTGTCGCTCATGAGCTCCTCCGGCCACCAGCGGCGGGCCGACCACGCGCCGACGCCCCAGGTGACGCAGGTGCGACCCGGGGATGCGGGCACCCCGGGGCTCCCCCACCATCGTCGCCCTGACGGCCCATGAACGAGCTACAGCACGCAGTTCCCATCCCGCACAGTCCGCCCCGGACTGGTTCCGCGAGCGCTCACCCGACCCACGGCGCGCCCGCCCGCACTGTCCCGAGCCAAGGAAGTTCCATGTCCGTTCTCACCCACTCCATCGACGGCGATATCGCCACGATCGTCATCGACAACCCCCCGCAGAACCGCTTCGCACCCGAGTTCGCCCAGGAACTCGGCGAAGCCGTCGACGCCATCACGCGCAGCCCGGCCCGCGCCGTCCTGCTGCGAGCCGAGGGACCTGACTTCAGCTGGGGCGGCGACTTCCGCCCCTGGCTCGACGCCGACCGCACCAGCCTGCGCGCCGACTTCGACGAGATCATGGCCGTGATCAACCGGTTCGAACAGCTCCCGGTCCCGGTCGTGGCCGCGGTCCAGGGGCTGTGCTTCGGCGGCGGGTTCGAACTCGCGCTGCGAGCCGACATCATCCTCGCCGCCGAGAGCGCCCGCTTCGGCCATCCCGAGCAGTCGCTCGGCATCGTCACTCTCCTCGGCGGGATCCACCGTGTGGCCGAACGGGCCGGCCGGGCCCGCGCCTACGAATGGGCACTGACCTCCGAGCAGGTACCCGCCACGGTCATGGCCCAGGCCGGCGTCATCAATCACGTCGTCCCCGACGACGAACTCCGCACCGAAGCCGAGGCCTTCGCCCAAAAGATCGCCGAAGGCCCCACCCGGGCACACGTCGTGCACAAGGCGCTGCTGCGCTCCTGGGCCACGGGCGGCATCCCGGCCGCTGACCAGCAGTTGTTCGACCTCGCCGTCCCGCTCTACGAAACCGAGGACGTCAAGGACGGCCTGGCCTCCGCCGCCAAGGCCCTCAAGGAGGGCCGTCCCCGGCCCGTCCTCCCCTTCAAGGGCCGCTGACCCTCCCTCACTCCCCCCAACGAGCCGCTAGCCAGAGGACACGACATGATCATCGACTCCGCGGACCTGGACGAGAAGTCCGCCTACAAGCTGCTCATCGGCAGTGTCATTCCCCGCCCCATCGCCTGGGTGAGCACCCTGTCCACCGAAGGCGTGGGCAACCTGGCCCCCATCTCCTTCTTCACGGTCGTCGGGCGCAAGCCGCCCCGGATCTCGCTGTCGATGCAGCCGCGCTCGGACGGGGCCACGCTCAAAGACAGCTTCGTCAACATCCGTGACACCGGCGAGTTCGTCACCAACATGGCCACCCTGCCGCAGATCGAGGGGCTGCACCGCAGCGCCTTCGAGTTCGAGCCCGACGTCGACGAGTTCGACGCGGTTGGGCTGGAGAAGGAGCCGTCCGAGGCCGTTCGTCCGCCGCGTATCAAGGGCGCCCCCATCGCTTTCGAGTGCACCGTCGAGCGCATCTTCTCGGCGCCCGACGGACTCAACAACATCGTGTGGGGCAATGTGGTGCGCTTCTACATCCGGGACGACCTCCATGTGGGCGGCCGGATCGACTTCGGTGCCATCGCCCCGGTGGGACGCCTCGCCGCCGAATACACCCTGGTGAACAACACGTTCGTGCCGCCGCTCGACCCCGAGGTGCTCCAGGAGCACTCCGGACGCCGGATGGAGCGCCTGGACCAGAAGGACGAGTACTACTCGCCGATCGACACGCCCCACTGGTCGCCGTCCGGCTCGACCACCACCCTCGACTGACAGTGGGGATGGGACGCGGTGATCCTGCCTGCGGGGCCGGCCGCCGGTTGACCGACGTCTCGTGGCGACTCCGCCGGACCTGACCCGGCCCCGATGAGGAAAGCACGTGTCACGGAAGGGCTCCTCCCGCATCAGGAGGAGCAGGACGACGATTCCGCTCACGATCACGCCGTGATCATCGTGGATTCGGCTGCGGCGGGTCCGTCACCGCCCTCCGGCTCATCGAGCAGGGCTACCGCACACTCGGGCTGGAGGCGGGCCGCCGTTTCACCCCCGACTCGCCACCCAAGGACTCCTGGGACATCCAAGAAGTACCTCTGGGCACCCAGGCTCGGCATGCACGGTGTCCAGCGCAGCCACCTGCGGGGCAACGCTTGTTGCCGGCCGGCAGGGGCGGGTGCGGCTGTTCGCCCTGCGGCCTGGGCGATTGCCCGGGCCGGTGCACCGGGACCGAACTCCCACCCGATCGCATCGGCCGAAGCGCCCTTCTCGCCCAGGGAGCCGTGGAGTTCGTTCCTGACCGAGACGGCCCCTTCGCCGGCCGGGACCCGATCATGAATGCCGTACCCCCCGAAAGTCCTTCAGGTACAGGCGGGAGCTGGACCGGCAGGGCCCTGGACAGCAAGTCCGAGCGCGGACACGATCGCGTTCATGACACCCGAGGATGCCATCGTCGCCACTGCCGACCGGATCGCTGAGCTGCTGGAGGCGGGGGCCGACCCGCGGACGCCGCTGCGGGGCGCCGAGTGGACGGTGGGCGAAGCGGCGGCGCACCTCGCGCTGGCGGGGCAGCTGATGGCCGACGTAGGGGCGGGCGAGGACCGCCCTTACGGCGATGGGACGCCGAGTGGTCTCGCGGCGGCCAACCGTGCGGCTCTGGCCGTCTTCCCGCAGCGCGACCCGGCGGTCCTCGGCGCGCAGATCGCGGACACGGCCAGGGCCTTCGTCGCGGTCACGGCCGGCCGCAGTCCGCAGGAGGCGGTGCTGACGCCGATGGGGCCGATGGACCTGGCCACCCTCGGCTCGTACCTGCTCACGCACCTGCTCGGGCACGGATACGACATCGCGGTCGCCCTGCGCGGGCCCCACATGGTCAACCGGGACGTGGTCGCGTTCACGCTGCCCTTCATGCGACTGGGCATGCCGCGCGTCGTGAACGCCGGCGCGGCCGACCACCATGCGTGTTATCTGCTGCGGATCGGCCGCGACCGCTTCGCCGTCACCTTCGCGGACGGCGTGCCCACGGTCACCGACACCCCGCCCCGCCGGCCCGACTGCACGATAGCCATCGACCCCGTCGCCTTCCTCCTCCTCGCCCTGGGCCGCTGGACCGCCCCCACCGCCATGGCCCGCGCCAAGGTCGTCGTCTGGGGCCGCAAACCGTGGCTGGGCCTGCGCTTCCCGCTGCTCTTCACAGCGCCATAGACGAGCGAGCAGACTGCAGATGCAGGGACACGCCTTCGTGGCGGCGGGCCGCCGGGATGCAGGGCGACAACCTGATCGGGAGATCGGCCTGGGCCGGATGAGGATATGGGGAACACCTGGCGCTGGATGCCGATGCCGACCAGACCGCACGTTTCTTTGCTGCGGCATGCTCGGTAACACGCTCACCGCCATCGGCCTCCCCCGGTGCGGGAAAAAGTAGCCAGGATGCCTTCCGGAAGGACGAGGCGTCAGCGCACGCCTGCCGCATCCAGCAGGGTGACCACCGTGGGGGCGATGAGTCCCGTCAAGGTGTCGGCTCCGATTCCGGCACGGGCGCCGGCGCCATCGAAGACCAGGATCAGCTGCCGGGCCAACAGCTCAGGGTCGCTCGCGCCGCCATGCTCGGCCTCGGTGCGGAAGAAGGCGGTCAGTCTCGCCTTGATCCGGTGTGCCACCTGGCTCGCAGGGTGATTCTGGTCCTTGAGCTCGATCTGCACAGCCAGGTACCGGCAGCCTCGGAAGGAGGGCGCGCCCGCCTGCGACTCCAGTTGCCCGAAGACGTGCAGGATCCGCTCGCGGGCGGAGCGGCCGTCGTCCGCCGGGGGCAGGAGAGTGGCCACGAAGGGGGCGGTGCGCTCCTCCAGGCATGCCGCCAGCAGGTCGTCCTTGCTGTGGAACAGCTGGTACATAGAGCGCTTCGACACGCCCGCCGCCTTGCACAGCGCGTCGACACCGATATTGACGCCGTCCTGGTAGGTGAGCGTGGCCGCCGCCTCCAGCAAGCGCTCTCTGGAAGTTGACTTCACTTCAGTGGTCCTGTCGTGAGGTTGACTCGAATCGGACGCATTGAAACCGGTCGGTTTTCAGTGATGCGGGGAGCCGACCGGCGCCGTCCAGGCACTGAAGTCCGCTCAGAGACTCGGCGACGGTCTCGGAGGAGAAAGACCGTCGCCGAGCCTGACGGTGTGCACGCCCCTCGTCCCCACGGGGGCGGCACACTCGGGGCCACTCCACTCAACGGCCCCGTCCTGGGGAGACGGAAGGAGTGCGCTACACCGGGGTGGCGTTTTTCTCGGGCTCCGCCTCGACAGGGATGCGGTGCAGCCCCTTGCGGTCGTACCACCCCAGCACACCGAACCCGAACAGCACGGCCACCAGGAGGCCGGCGGCCATCATGACCCAGCCCCGGGTCAGACCCGCGTCGCCCTGCGCGTCGTAGTAGAGGATCGCGCGGACGCCGCCGGCGATCTGCCGCAGCGGCTCGAACTCCGCGAGGAAGCGGTAGAAGCCGGGCAGCGCCTGGATCGGCGTGGTGGCGTTAGCCGTCGGCACCGCCATCCCGATGAAGACCAGCGTGGCCACCAGCATGCCGGGTGTGCCGAACACCGCGAGGAGGGTGAGCGCGCCGATCCCGGAGACCGCGACGGCGCACACCGAGAACAGCCACAGCAGCGGCAGGTGGGAGGCGTCCATGCCCATGATGCCGACCGCCCCGACCATGACCAGGGTGCCCATCAGCAGGGACAGGGCTGCCATGAGGGTGCTGCTGATGGCGAGGGTCTGCACCCGGGTGGCCCGGATCAGCGGGCGGTGCAGGCGTAGCGGACCCAGGTCGTTGTGGGTGTAGCCGAGGGTGTGGTCCACCTGGCCGCTGATGACGTTGGCGGAGAGCATGCCGACGACCACGAGGGCGAGCGCGTAGTAGAACGCGGTGAGGCCCAGGCCGCTGTGCGAGTCGAGGGGATGGCCGTCCTTCACCGTGACGGCGGCCGGATCGGCGAGCAGGACGCGTGCCGCGGCGGGCAGCTTCTCCTGCGCGGGTCCGATCTGGGCGGTCAGCTCCTTGCCGATGTGGAGCGAGGCGCTCTCGGCGGCCTGCGTCGTCGCGACCCGCGCCAGGCTGGAGCCCAGGCTGCCGGCGGACTGGTTGGTGAGCACGGTCAGCGCGGGGCGGGCCGGGGTCCCGGCGGCCGTGGTGCCGGTCAAAGCGGTGACCGAGGACGTGAAGTTGGCGGGCACGACGAGCGCGCCGTACAGCTTGCCCTTTCCGAGTTCCTCCTTCACCTCCCGCTCGTCCATCACCTTCCAGTCGATCTTGTCCCCTCCCGCGGTGGACTTGCTGATCGACTCGGTGATCTGGGCGCCCAGGTCGACCTGCTTCCCGCCGACGGCGGCTCCCTTGTCGGCGTTGACCAGGCCGACGGGCAGGTTCTTCATGTGGCCGGCTGGATCGATGTTGGCGCCGACGTACAGCACGGCGAACAGCAGCGCGAGAACGCCCGTGATCACGCCGCTGGCGATCCACAGAGGTCTGGCGCGCAGCACGCGGAAGGGGTGAATTCCATTCATGACTTACTCCGGCCTGGACAACACAGTTACATCGGGAGAAGGCCGGACGGCACCATCGCCGGACCGGGGCCTGCGGACTCAAAATCCTTCGGCACACGAAGGCAACCGTGGATCACGGTCTTGGCCGCCCCCCAAAGGGAAACCGATCGGTTTCCCGCCAATAGTAAACCGATCGTTTTCGTTATTCAAATCGGCCACTGCCGTCCCCGGGAAGACCCCGTCTTGATCACGGACTGTCGGCATCGAGGTGGCCACGCCGACCCGGACCGGGCTCAGGCTGTTCTGGTGTTCTTGACGGTCGGCTCGCAGTCGTGTCACACGGTCACTCGCGCTGATCACCCCCGGCCGGCGTGCTTCGGTGTCGTGGTGGATCGGCGTGTGTGACTCACTCAGGGGGAAACCTGCACCGCCGTGGCGGGCGGCGACGATCTCGGCCGCGATGGACAGAGCCGTCTCCTCGGGCGTGCGGGCACCGAGATCGAGGCCGATGGGCGAGCGCAGCCGGGTCAGTTCGGCTTCGGTGAGGCCGATTTCGCGGAGTCTGCGGTCACGGTCCTCGTGGGTACGGCGGGAGCCCATCGCACCGATGTAGGCGGCCGGCAGCCGCAGGGCCGCTTCCAGCAGGGGTACGTCGAACTTGGCGTCGTGGGTGAGGACGCACACCACCGTGCGTTCATCGGTCTCGGTTTGTTGCAGGTAGCGGTGTGGCCAGTCGACCACGATGTCGTCGGCCTCGGGGAAGCGCGTCCGGGTGGCGAAGACGGGCCGGGCGTCGCACACGGTGACGTGGTAGCCGAGGAACTTGCCGATCCGCACCAGCGCTGCGGCGAAGTCGATGGCACCGAAGACGAGCATGCGCGGCGGCGGCACGCTCGACTCGACGAACACGGCCAGGTCCGGCTCACAGTGGGATCCGTCCTGCGCGATGTCGAAGGTGCCGGTGCGGCCGGCATCCAGCAGGGAGCGGGATTCGCCGGCGACGGCACGGTCCAGGTCCGGATGCCCGCCGAGTTCACCTTCGTACGAGCCGTCCTGACGGACCGTCAACACCTGTCCGAGGAGCCCTGCCGGGCCGCGGACCACGCGGGCGAGCGCCGCCGCCTCGCCCCGGGTGGCCGCCGACAGCGCCATCTGGAACGGCTTCCTGCCTGCTCCGTCGACGGGCACCGGGGTGACCAGGATGTCGAGGACACCGCCGCAGGTCAGCCCGACGGCGAAGGCGTCCTCGTCGCTGTAGCCGAACCGCTCGCGCACCGTCTCACCGTCGGCGAGCGCCTGGGTGCACAGGTCGTAGACCGCGCCCTCCACACAGCCGCCGGACACCGAGCCGATGGCCGTGCCGTCGGCGTCGACGGCGAGCGCGGCGCCCGGCCCGCGCGGCGCGCTGCCGCTGACGGCCACGACCGTGGCCACGGCGAAGTCCCGTCCCTCCTCGAGCCACCGGTTCAGCTCGTCCGCGATGTCCAGCATGGGAGTTACTTTCTCGTCGTGTCGTGTCGCGCAGACCGGGCCGTCGTCAGAACAGCTTGTCCAACGTGATCGGCAGATCCCGGATCCGCTTACCGGTCGCGTGATAGACGGCGTTCGCGATCGCGGCCGCCACCCCGGTCGTGCCGACCTCGCCCAGCCCGATGATGCCCAGGGGCATCGTCTTGTCCGGTTCGTCGAGCCAGGCCACGTCGATCGGGGGGATGTCGGCATGCACCGGCACGTAGTAGGAGTCGAGGCCGGCGCTCATCGTGCGCCCGTTGCGGGGATCGACCAGGCTCTGCTCCGACAGCGCCATGCCGATACCCATGACCACGGCCCCGCGGAGCTGGCTGGCCGTGGTCTTGGGGTTGATGATGCGCCCGACGTCGAACATGCCGAGCCAGCGCGAGATCCGCAGTTCGCCCGTGTCGGCGTTCACCCGCACCTCACAGAACTGAGCGCCGCGGGCGGCCTTGGACCAGCGCTGGTCCTTCAGGAAGTTGGTGAGGAACCGGCCCTGACTGCCCAGCAACCCCCGCCGGGTGTCCGACCCGACCGAGGCCTCAATGAACGGTCGCCCCGCTGCGCGCAGGGCGGCCGCCGGTTCCTGGCCGGTCGTGCCCGTTCGCCGGGCCAGAGCGGTCACCTTCCGGGTCAGCTCGGCGCATGCGGCGAGGAGGCTGGTGGCCACCGTCGCCGTCTGGTTGGAGTTGCCGGCCATCGGGCCGGACGGCAGGGCCGAATCGCCGTACTCGACCCGGACCTTCTCGTACGCGATGCTGAGCGCGTCGGCGGCGATCTGTGCCTGTACGGTCGCGGCTCCCATCCCCATCTCGTGGAAACCGCACTGCACGAGCGCGCTGCCGTCGTCGCTCAGACACACCTTGACGTCGGCGACCAGGCGCAGGGTCGGGTGGAAAGCGGTGGCCATGCCCATCCCGACGAGCCACTCGCCGTCCCGCATGGAGCCCGGTTCGGGGTCACGGTCCGCCCAGCCGAAGCGTTCCGCGCCCCTCTCGAAGGCTTCACGCTGCATGCGCTGGGAGAACTTCTTGCCACCCGTCGGATCCTTTGCGGGCTCGTTGCGCAACCGCAGGGCGATCGGGTCCATGGACAACTCGTAAGCCAGTTCGTCCATCGCCGATTCCAGCACGAAGCTGCCGATCGCCTCGCCGGGGGCGCGCAGCCAGGTGTTGGGCATCAGATCCATCGCGACGAGGTTCTGCCGGGTCAGCATGTTCTTGGCGCCGTAGAGGTGCCGGGCGGGCGAGCTGGTCGCCTCGAGCAGGCCCCCGGCCGATCCGGTGCGGGTGATGCTGTCCTGGATCAGCGAGGTGAGCCGGCCGTCGCGGGTCGCACCGAGCGCGATCCGGTTGGTCGAGGCGGTGCGCCCGCCGGTGGCGCGGTTGACGGCCTGGCGGGTCAGTGCCAGGCGCACGGGCCGCCCGACGGCCTTGGCCGCCATGGCCGCGATGACCGTGCCGGGCCAGACGGCGAACTTGCCTCCGAAGCCGCCCCCCAGGAACTCGGCACGGACGCGGACGTGGGACACCGGCACACCGAACCGCCCGGCCAGGTAGCGGCGGCTCTGGTCCGTCGCCTGTGTGGTGTCGTGCACGGTGAGATGGTCACCGTCCCAGACGGCGACCGTCGCGTGCGGCTCGATCGCGTTGTGCTGCAGGCCGGGCGTGGTGTAGCGCAGGTCGACCGAGACCTCTGCGGCGGCCAGCGCCGCCTCGGCGTCGCCCTTCTTCGTGTGGCCGGCAAAGGTGAGGTCGCCCTTCGCCGGGGTGGCGTTGTTCTGCTCGGCGGCGAAGTCCACCCGCGCGGGCAGCGGGTTGTAGGTCACTTCGACGAGCGGGGCGGCCTCGTTCGCCGCGGCAGAGGTCTCGGCAACCACGACGGCGATCGGCTGGCCGTCCCAGAAGACCTGATCGGTGTTGAGGTAGTCGAGGCTGGTGCCCGCCACGTCCGGTCCGAGGTTCAGCACGATGTTGGCTTTGCGTACGGGCCGGATCCTCGGCGCGTTGAGGTGGGTGATGACCGCGACGACGCCGGGCACCGCGGCCGCCGTGGCCGTGTCGACGCCGGTGATCGTTCCACGGGCGACAGTGGCATGCACCAGCGTCGCGTACGTGAGGTTCGGGTAGTGGTGCTCGGCGGAGAACCGCACCGCCCCGGTCACCTTCGTGTGGCCGTCCCGGCGGTCCACCGGCCGTCCGACCGCTCCCCCGACGGGCACAGAAGCGCCTGTGCCGGGCTCGGAGCCTGTCCAAGTGCGTGTGGTCACGATGCGCTCCGCTCAGCGTTGAGTCTCCGCAGCACGGCCACGACCGTCCGCTGGGCCAGGTCGATCTTGAAGGCGTTGTCGGGCAGGGAAAGGGCGGGGGCGAGTTCGGCGGCGGCGGCCATGGCAAAACTTTCGTCAGTGGCTTCGGCGCCGAGCAGCAGCTCTTCCGCGATGCGTGCCCGCCACGGCTTGGTCGCGACGCCGCCGAGTGCGAGGCGGACCTCGGCAATGCGGCCGTCCGCGCCGACCTTGAGCGCGGCAGCGACGGAGACGAGGGCGAAGGCGTAGGACGCGCGGTCGCGGACCTTGCGGTAGAGCGAGTGCGCCGCGACCGGCACCGGCGGCAGTTCGACGGCCGTGATCAGCTCGTCGGCGGCCAGCACCGTCTCGATGTGGGGGGTGGCGCCGGGCAGCGTGTGGAAGTCGGCGACCGGGATACGGCGCACACCGCGCACGCTTTCGACCTCGACGACCGCGTCGAGCAGCACCAGCGCCACCGCCATGTCCGAGGGATGCGTCGCCACGCAGTGCTCGCTCGCCCCCAGCACCGCGCTGCCGCGGGAGAACCCGCCGATCGCGTCACAACCACTGCCTGGTGCGCGTTTGTTGCAGGCGGAGGCCTCGTCGTAGAAGTACATGCAGCGGGTGCGCTGCAGGAGGTTGCCTCCCACGGTCGCCATGTTCCGCAGCTGGGCGGAGGCCCCGAACAGGATGGCCTGCGCCAGCACCGGATAGCGGGTCCTGACCAGAGGGTCCGCGGCGAGCCGACTGTTGGTCACCAGCGCGCCGACGCGGAGGGTGCCGTCGGGCAGTTCTTCGATCCCGGTCAGCGGCAGGCGGGTGATGTCCACGACCGTCGCCGGGTGCTCGATGCCCTCGCGCATGAGGTCGACGAGGTTCGTCCCGCCCGCGAGGAACTTCACATCGTCGTTGCCGGCGATCTCGCGGAGTGCCGTGCCCACGTCTGGTGCGCTGAGGTAGGAGAACGACTTCACTTCGCGACCTCCTTGATCGCCGAGACGATGCCGTTGTAGGCGCCGCAGCGGCACAGGTTGCCGCTCATCCGCTCCCGGATCTCCGCCTCGTCCAACTCCCCGCCACTGTCGGCGAGATGCTCGGTCGCCGCGCTGGGCGTGCCTTCCTTGTGCTCGGCGAGCATCCCGATCGCCGAACAGATCTGACCCGGCGTGCAGTAGCCGCACTGGAACCCGTCCGTGCGGACGAACGCTTCCTGCAGCGGGTGGTCGACCCCTTCGATGGTCGTGATCTCACGGCCCTGGTACTGCACCGCCAGCGCGAGGCACGCGTTGATCCGTCGGCCGTCCACCAGCACCGTGCAGGCGCCGCACGCGCCTTGGTCGCAGCCCTTCTTGGTACCGGTCAGGCCCAGGTACTCGCGCAGCGCGTCGAGCAGGCTCACCTGCGGCGCGACGTCCAGCCGTTGGGCGGACCCGTTGATCCGCAGCTCGATATCCACCGTGTCGTTCCTCCGGTTCACCCGTGGGGTCGTTCTCATGGGGGGCCATCAGGCACATACGCCAGGACCAGAGGGACTCCGCTCCGCGGACTTCAGAAACCGCCGACCGGGGAGCCGAATCATGAGAGTAGGTCCATGATCTAAAACAGCAACGTAGCAGTTCATGCCATTAATGGCATCACGCTTGTCGCAACTTTACATTTCCATGCAACAGCATTGATGCAAATCGGCACAAATCCGCAGGTCAGGCGTATGGTCTTCGGTGCATCACGAATCAACAACGGGAGTGGATAAGTCATGGGCCGACCCCTGCGGGCCGATGCCGCACGCAGCGTGCGCGCGATTCTGGAAGCGGCCGAGCAGGTCCTCGCCCAAGACCCCGGGGCCTCCATGGAGCAGATAGCCGAGCAGGCGGGCGTGGCCAGAACGACCGTGCACCGGCGGTTCGCCAACCGCCAGGCCCTCATCGAAGCACTCGCCGCATCGGCGAAGCAGCAGCTCTTGGAGGCCGTAGAGGACGCCCACATGGACACCGCCCCACCGCTCGTGGCACTGCACCGCGGCACGGCGAACGTACTGCGGACCAAAAGCGTCTGGCGGTTCACCCTCGGCCACCCCCTCGCCGACACCCCCCTCACCGAGGTGATCTGGTCCGAGATCAACGCCGGCGTCCTGGAGTTCTTCGCCCGCGCCAAGCACGAAGGGCTCCTCGCCCCGGACACGGACCTCCTGTGGGCGCGGCGGGTCTACTACGCCCTTGTCGACGAGGCCCAGCACGGAGGCGGCGCGGGTCTCCGCCCGGAGCAGGTCCGGCAGAACGCGGACGCACTGGCCACGCTCGTCGTCGACACGTTTCTGCGCGGCATGGGGCCCCACGGCTGAACCGCCCGGTTCTTGGCACGAGCGGTCAGTCCGCCAGAGCTGCCGGACGTACAGCCTCCGGCCCAAAGCGTCGGCGGGCGCGATCCGCAGCGACTTCGGCTGCGCGGGCACGGGTATCACCAGAATCCAGAGAGAGCTGGCAGTAGGCGCTCTTGGCCGGCACCAAGCGGTCAGCACGGATCGCGAAGGCCCTGACTCGCGCCCGCTGCAGCCCCAGGGAGGTCAGCAAGCTCAGGGAAGCTGCGGCAAGAGCAGGTGAGTGGTTGGTGGGTTCCGACAGCGCGCGCGTACGTGTGGTGGAGCTGTGGTCGGCGTACCGCACAGTGAGCGTGAGTCGGCCGGCGATCTGGCTTTCACCACGCAGGCGTTGGCCGATCTGCTCGGCAAGTCCCAGGACCGCTCGGTGATGCTGTGCCGGGTCCAGGCAGTCCCGCTCCAGCATGAGATCGGCGACCAGGTTCGCTGCCGGTTCCGAAGGGCTCACCAGGCGAGGATCGTGACCGCGGGCGCGCTCGGCCAGCAGCCGGGCCGAACCGACTCCGAGGAGGCGTTGCAGGGTTACCGCAGGCATGTCTGCGATCTGGCCGATGGTGTGCAGCCCGTACTTGTTGAGAGTTTCCGCTGTTGCGCGCCCGATCCCCGGCAGAGCGGTGACCGGGCGGGGGTACAGCCAAGTGGCAGCCTCCCCGTCGCGGATCCAGGTGGTCTCTCCCAACGCGGACACGTCGGCCGCCATGGCTGCCAGCATGCGGTTGCCCGCGAGCCCAGCGCTGCTGTCGATGTTGTAGAGAGCCTTCAGGCGGAGCTTCGTCAACTGAACGACGTCATAGGGGGACAGACCGAAATATCTGAGTGCCGACGTCAGGTCGAGTTGAACGGCATTGGGCGGGACAGCCTGCACATGAGGCGTTATGCCGGACACCAGTTCGATTACATCGGCACACTCAGCCTCGCTCAGCGCAGCGTGCAGGTGGAGGTGGGCGATGTGCCGCTGCCGCTCAGTCATCCCGCACTCCCTGGGCTGCGGTGGCCGAACTTCTTCAGGTCGGCGGAGCGGGTGCCGGCGGGCTGGAGGTCGGCGTACGGATGCAGGCGGGCGCCGGTGGTGCCGTTGACCAGGGTGCGGTGCGGCTGAGCGGGGGTCGGATGCGGACGGCTCGCCCCGAGGAGCGCGAGGGCGGCTTCGGGGCCGTTGTCGCGGCGGGCGGCGGCGATCTCGTCCAGGTCCCAGGCCATGGAACCGACGACGGTACGACGGGTGCCCCGCACCTGGACCGTGCCGCGCACCAGCAGCAGTCCGCTGTGAAAGACGGTGTACGCGCAGGCCGGGTGGGAGTCCTCGAAGAACGCCAGATCCACCAGGCCCGAGCCGTCCTCCAGGGTGACGAAGATGACCCGCTTGCCGCTCGCGATCGGCGGGGTCTGCGTCGAGGCCCGCACTCCGGCGACCAACACCTGCTGACCTGCGCGCAGTTCGGCCAGGTGCGCCGCGTCCGTCGCGCCGATCTCGCGCAGCAGCCGGTGGTGATGCTCCATGAGGTGCTTGGAAACGTCGATGCCAAGGGTGCTCAGCTCGGCGTTGAGTGCTTCACGTCCGGTCATCTCCGGCAGCCCGCTCGGCTCCGCTCCCCCAACGGCGCCTGTGTCCATGGGCAGTTGACCGGCTCCCGCGGTCCGGTTGCGGGACTGCCGGTGCAGCTCGGTGATCTGGAGCAGCAGATCGCGCCGGGTGAGCTGGCCGTCGTGCAGAGAGGTCAACGCGCCGATCTCGGCGAGCCGTTCGGCGACCGGTCTGCTGGGACGGCCCCGCTGCCAGAAGTCCGACAGCGACCCGTACGGCTGCCCCTCCTCGATCCGCGCGCACTCCTCCTCACTGATACCGCGCACCCCGGACAGCGCGAGCCGCACGCCCCACTCCTCCTGCTCGGTCATCTCCACGACGTGCTTCACCTTCGAACGGTTGATATCGACGGGCAGGACCTGTACCCCGCGCCGCCGGGCGTCGGAGACCAGCACGCGCTTGGGCCACATCCCGGGGTCGTGTTCGAGGAGGCCGGCCAGCAGGAACGCCGGATGGTGGGCCTTCAACCAGGCGCTCTGCAGGGCCGGTACGGCGAACGCGACCGCGTGCGCGCGGCAGAAGCCGTAGGCCCCGAAGGCCTCGACGGTCCGCCAGACCTCGTCCCGGACGGCCGCGCTGTAGCCGCGCGCGCGTGCCAGCTTGTGGAACCAGTCCTTGATGCGGGGCAGTTGGTCCTTGTCGCCGAGGGCCCGCCGGGTGATCTCCGCGAAGGCCCGGTCGCAGCCGGTCAGTACGCGGAGGGTCTCGATGATCTGCTCGTGCCAGATGGTCACGCCGTAGGTGTCGGCGAGCACCGGCTCCAGATCCCGGTGCGCATACACCGGCGTACCGCCATGACGCGCGGCGATGTACCGCTCGGGCATGCCCCCGGCGACCGGCCCCGGGCGGAACAGACTGATGTCGGCGATGACGTCCTGCACATCACGGGGCTGGAGCCGGGACAGGAGGTCCTGCTGGCCCGGCGACTCCAGCTGGAACAGGCCCAGCGTCTGGCTCTCCTGGATGAGCTTGAAAGCGAACACGTCGTCGAGCGGCACCTGTCGGGGGTCGTCGAGGTCGACGCGGTTGCCGGTGGCGCGTTCGATCTCGGTGACGGCGTGGGCCATCGCGGACTGCATCCGCACGCCCAGGACGTCGAGTTTGATGTTGCCCAGCGCCTCGATCTCCTCTTTTGCGGCCATGGCCATGGGGTAGTCGCCTTGTGGGGTGGGCTGCACCGGCAGCCGGTCCAAGAGGGTCGCATCGCTGATGACCACTCCGCAGGGGTGCATGGCCATGCCGTGGATCAGAGAGTCAAGGCCCTCGGCGAGCTCCCATAGGGGCCCGTACCGGCTCGCCTCGGCCGCCAGTTGCCGCAGCTCGGGGAGTTCGGCGAGCGCGCTCGTGATATCGGAGGCACGCAGGTGCGGAAAGCTCTTGGCGATCCGGTCGACCTCTGCGGGCGCAACCCCCAACGCAAGACCGGTATCCCGCAGAGCCCTGCGTGCTCTGTAGGTCTCGGGCATCGCGGTGACCGCCACCCGTTCCTTGCCAAACCGTTCGAAGATCGCGTCGTAGCACTCCAACCGTCGAGCTGACTCCACGTCGATGTCGATGTCGGGCAACGATCCTCGGCGCACACTCAAGAAGCGTTCGAACAGCAGCCGGTGGTCGAGCGGGTTGGCGGTGGCAATGCCCAGCGCGTGGCAAACCAGTGAGCCGGCACCCGAGCCGCGGGCCGCGGCCCGGATGCCCTTCGCGCGGATATCGGTCACAACCTGGCCGACGGCGAGGAAATACGAGTCGTAGTCCAGCGCGGAAATCACCTTGAGCTCTTCGTCCAACCGATCGAGCGCCGATCGGTCGCGGTCGAGGCCGCGTCGGGCCAGCCCAGCCTCGCACTGACCCCGCAGCAACTGTGCGGCTCCACCGACTCGGGGCTCGGCGCCGAAGAGCGACGGTTCCGGGAGGTGCGCTGTGCCGAGTCCGAGGTCCACCTCAGGATCGACAGTGCAGGCGGCAGCCGTGCCGACAGTGTCCGCCATCAGGCGGCGGGCCCGGCGGGCGTCCGCTCCCGCGCACTCGGCGATCATCCGTGCCACGACCGTCATCTCCTTCTCGTCCTTGAGCCAGCGCTGCCCGCTGTCCAGACGGCGCCGGTCGATCGGGCGCAGCAGCCGTGCCGCGTCCAGGACGTCGGCGAGGCGGTGCTGGTCGGGGTCGGCGTAGCGGACGGCGTTGGAGAGCACGGCGGTGGTGCGGGTGCGGTCGGCCAGCGCGAGGGTGCGGGCGGCTAGACGCAGGGAGCCCGGAGCCGTGCCGAAACGATTCTGCGCAACGATCTCCAACCGCACTCCCCTCCCGAAGACCTCCCGCCAGGGCGCCAGCAGCTTCATCGCGACATCCTCCCGGCCCACCGACAACGCCCGCACCGGCTCCGAGAGCGGCCCGAGCAGGACAGTCAGTCCGGGGCCGCCGTACGCGCGCAGCGCCTCCCACGGCACCACCACCGGTGCCGCGCCGGACGCGGTGCCGGCATGGGCCGCCGACGTGATGCGGCACAGCCTCGCCCACCCCTCCCGGTCCTGGGCGAGCAGCACGAACCGCAGCGGCGGCTCGACCACGTGCGCGCCGCCGCGGGCGGGAGTGCGCAGGCGCTGTACGGGCGGCGGGGGCGCGAGGGCCTCCACCGCCAGGTCGATGCCGAAGACCGGCCTGATCCCCTCCTTCGTACATGCCTGTGCGAACCGGACAGCACCAGTGACGGTGTCCCGGTCAGTGAGCGCGAGCGCGGGCATGCCCCGCTCGGCCGCCCGGCCGGCGAGCTGCTCGGGGTGGGAGGCGCCATAGCGGGCGGAGTAACCGGACGCGACGTGCAGATGAGCGAAGTCCGCCATGCCACACCTCCATCACTCCACCCCTTTTCGGCCATCCGCCCGATATATTCACCGCACGTCCGTTCGATTACTCTAACCCCATCAGTCCCGGTCAGCGACCCGCATTCGAACACATCAGCGATTCTCGGAGGGGATGAGCAGCGTCCGAAACAGGCACCATCCCGTCAGCTCCCCAGGCGGGCTGAGCAGTTGGGGCAGTCGCCTCGCGGTGCACATCACGCCACAGTCGTTCAGCAACTTGATGCGGATGCAGGCAACGACTTGCAGCGCGAACAGCACTTCCCGTAACGGGCGGCCTCAGATCGGTCGCCACCGACTCTCGGGGCTCGAGTCACCGTCCGATCGGCCAGCCGACCGCCGACGCTGATCACCTTCCGCCAGCAGTTCCCAGCAAAGATCTCCGGAGACAAGGGCCACGTCCCAGGAAGCGAGGGACGTCGTCAACCGATCGAGCACAGAGGGCAGAGCAGCAGAAACAAGTCCACACTCACGTGCGATCCGATCCAGTTCGGCACATCCGCGACCCGACGGACGATCTGCGTGTGCCGCAAGACAGAGGGCCGCCAGTTGCAGAGACGGGTCACCGGCGTGCACACCGCCATCCCTCGCCGTACGTAGCGCCCAGTCGGCAGCTTGCCTGCGGTCTGGACGCGCCGGCCGTTGAGCAAACAACGCGCCGTCCAGAATCTGGGCAACCACCACTCCGTCTCCAGAGCCCGGGACAGTCGGCGTTCTGCGGAGCCACCGCGCCTGCTCCAGCTCAACCCACGGGAGTGGATCACGGCTGAGACGAAGACCGCGCAGAACCCCGGTCGACAGGCGGACCCGCCCCATGGAGTCCATGCGCAGTGCGCACTGCACGGCCAGGAGCCGGGCCGCAGACCCGGTTCGACTCGGCAGAGCCGCAGCCAAATAGCTGAGCATCTCCTGCACCCGAACCTGGTCACCCGGCCCTTTGCGGCGTCGTCCGCGGCGGCGCGGGGCGCTGTCCGGCGACATCGCGGCCACACGCAGGAAGGTTTCCGGAACCACGGCGGCCTGCTCCGTCATCGAGGAGCAGGCCGTACACGCATCGGCAAGGCGCCAGACCCGCCCACCCTGCTCACGGGCCAGCAGCAGACGGATAGGGCCGGCACAGCCGCGGTGACGGGGGTGCCAGCGACAGCCTCGTTCATGGCACTGACAGGTGCGCATGTGCGACGGAAGAACGTCACGCCGGGCATGTCCAGCCAGGTGCTCGAGTGCCGCGGAACGCGCGGACACGACAGCGAGCAGCACGTCCCGGCGGTCGCACTGCTGGCACACAAGCTGCGGACCGCCAGAGCCGGGCCGCAGCTCCACGGTCCAAGCGCGCCGCGCTGTCGGGCGTGATGTGCAGAGCCTCATGAAGCCGACGCCCCTCCCAGTCCTGTTCCGCGTCACAGTCCGCCACGAAAGGCGGCGGCCGCACACGGTAGTGCAGACCTCTGCCCCACCGCTCAGGCCGCCACCTGGGGAAATAGGGCAGAGGTCTGCACTGACAGGGCAGGGGTCTGCCCCGTCGGATGGTCAGGTGACGATCTTTCCGCCCGATCCGGACCTCGAGGCGCTCCGCCTGGAGCTCGCGCGCCTGAGGGCGGCCCGAGGGTGGAGCTATGACGAGCTCGCCGCCCGTAGCGGCCTCGCCAGACGCACTCTCATCGAGATCGAGCAGGGCCGCACGATTGGGACCCTCAAGACCTGGCACGCCCTCGCACACGCCCTCGGCACCCCGCTCGACGAGCTCTTCTCCATGCTGTGCAACGGACACGAACCCCCTTCGGCAACCGGCGACTGACCGGCTTCGGGACCGCATTCGCCAACCGCCCGAATTGGTGACCCGAAGCGAACAGGTGCTCGCGTAATCGAAAGCCAGTCGCAACAGATTGGGCTGTCCGGGGGACAGCTACGGCAGCGACACCGCTCGAGCGACGTGTTGGCTGGCAGGTTCGCCCGCATGCACTCCACACCCCTTTCCCCACACCGCCGGGACGGCAGCCCCGTCCATATCCATGGGAGACGTTCTCTCCGCGTCAGCGGCGACAGTGCCAGCCGTCTGCTGCGGTGTGGTCAAAGCGACCGCTGCCGCGATTGCGGCAACCGCATCGAGTGGTACCACCGCACCAACGAGCGGCCTGTCCGACTGCACCCTGAGGAACTGCCTACCGAGAAGGTGCCCGCTGCCTGCCACTGGCACGTCAGCCGCGGTGTCGCTCATCCTGCGGGCGACGGCAGCGACTGGTGCCGACTGCCGCATGCCCTGCTGTGCCCTGCCCGCGAAGCCCTTGTGGAGGCTCCCGAATTGGCAGGACTGCGCCGCGCTCTGGCGGTCAACACCCGCCGCCTGATCGACCGCGGTGCATTCGTTCCTCTTTCCACTCCGCCGAACGCCGAGGCCTCACCGACGAGTACGTGCCGGCCCGCCCGTCCCGTCGTACAACTCCTCTACATCCGCTACCTCGCCAACCGCCCGGTGGACGAGATCCAGTGCGTCGCCCAGACCCGCCGACGCCGCCGCTGCACCAGTCCACTGCTCACGCCTGAGTCTCCGGCAGGGGTCTGGGCTCTCGTGCCCACCACGGCTGTTCAAGGTCAACTTCCTTTGGGCGGGGAGGTGATGGTCGTCTACGCGCTCACACATCTTGGCTATGCCGATCAACTGCGGTGGAGGGCCCAGCGCTGCTCGGAGCACGCCGCCATTCCTACGGCGCCTGACGTGGCGGTGCCCGAGTGGGAGCCCTTCGACCCGCTCGTGCACCACGACCACATCCGCACCCGGCTCCCAACGATCAGCCGGCGTCCCGGGTCTGCCGACCGGAGCAGGAGGGCGCAGCAGCCATGACCGCGCACTACGCGATCGAGATCGTCCTGACCCGGCCCGCCACCGACGATGAGCTGGGCCGTGCCGGTCGTGTCGTGGCTCTGGCCAGCGACACCAACCCCACCAGACTGCTGGCCCTGCAGCGCGCCAAGACTCCTGGCCGTGCGCTACGAGTGCTACGCCGGCGGCTCGATGCCATCCTGCCCATCGACGTGCTCACCACCCACCACCCGGACAAGAAGGGCCGTGTCCTGCTGAACGTCACCCTCAGTCCCGCCGCCCGCACCACCATCCACCGTGCCGCGGCAGCCCGCGACCAACGCCCCCGGGACTTCCTGAGCCAGGCCGTGACCAGCGCCGTTGTCCGGCACGGAGAAGAGCGTGCCCGCCATCTGACTGCCAGGCTGGAAGAGCTGCTGGTCGAGCACACTCCGGAAGAACTGCTGCTCTGCGTAGCCAATGCGTTCCGCAGTCATCCCCACGGCCGGCCAAGAGGCGAGTGCGCCTCCGCCCCTTCTTGAGGAGCCTTTGTGTCCACCCCGACCGACGAGCAGGTCCACGCCGTCGACGCCTTCCGAGCAGGACACCACCTCGCCCTTCAAGCGGGTGCCGGCACCGGCAAGACCACCACCCTCGAGATGCTTGCCGTCAACACCAAACGACGCGGCCGCTACGTCGCCTTCAACAAGGACATCGCCTGCCACGCCGCTGCACGCTTCCCCCGTACGGTGACGTGTAGAACAGCACATGCGACCGCGTACGCCGCCCTCGGCCACCGCTATGCCGGACGGCTCAACGGTCCGCGCCAGCCCGCCTGGAAAACCGGCCAGGTCCTCGGCATCACCCGGCCCATCCGCATCGGCGATCACGAGATCAGCCACAGGGCGCTCTCCAACTCGGCGCTCCGCACCGTGAAGCGCTTCTGCTACTCGGCCGACCGAGTTCTGAGCCACCACCACGTACCGCGACTCCGCCGCCTGACAACACATGCCGAGCATGCCCAACTCGCAGACGTGGTCTTTCCGTTCGCAGTCAAGGCGTGGGCCGACCTTCAGAACCCCCACCAGGGTGTGGTCCACTTCGAGCACGACCATTATCTGAAGATGTGGGCCCTGACCCAGCCGAAGATCGAAGCGGACTTCCTCTTCCTCGACGAAGCCCAGGACACCAACCCCGTCCTGGAGCAGGTCTTCCACGCGCAGCGTGACCATGCCCAGCTCGTCATGGTGGGCGACTCCGCCCAGGCCATCTACGGCTGGCGCGGCGCCCGCGACGTGATGACCGACTTCGACGACGCCACAGCACTCACCCTCACCCGCTCCTTCCGCTTCGGCCCCCTCCTCGCCGAACAAGCCAATCGCTGGCTCGAACTCGCCGAGGCGCCCATCCGGTTGACCGGCAGCGAGACAATGCCCACAGAAGTCGGGGAAATCGCCAACCCGGATGCGGTGCTGTGCCGCACCAACATCGGCGCCATGGCCGAGGTCATGCGACTCCTCTCCGGCGGCCGCCGCGTCGCCCTCGCCCGCGGCGGACACACCCTCGCCACGCTGGCGTTGGCCGCGCATGACCTCAAAGAAGGCCGCCGAACCAGCCATCCCGAACTCGTCCTCTTCGCCTCCTGGGGCGAAGTACAGGACTACGCGGCTTACGACCCCTCCGGCGGCGACCTCCAGCCCTTCGTCGACCTGGTCGACACGCACGGCCCCGAAGCGATTCTCTCTGCGGTCAACAAGCTCACCGCTGAGGACGATGCCGACGTAATCGTCTCCACCGCCCACAAGGCCAAGGGCCGTGAATGGTCAACTGTCCGTATCGGTGACGATTTCCCGCCCCCTAAGGAGACCGATCAACAGGACGCCGAAGGCCGTCCCATTCCTGAACCCGTCAGCGACACTGACGCCCGTCTCGCCTACGTCGCAGTCACCCGAGCACGTCGCCAACTCGACCTTGGAGGACTGTCCTGGATCGACAAGCACCTTGGAAAATGATTGCCCATCACCTGGCCGGGCCACCGTCACGGGCACGACAAGGCCGAGGCAGTTCACCGAAGGGCCTGGAGAGTCCCGCCCAGCGGATTATGGGGGTGGGGATATGTTTTGGGCGAGGCGGACGCGGTGACCTTCTGCGGTGTCGCCGAAGTCGCGTTCGTCGTCGTTGCGGAAGCGTTTGTAAAACCACTCGGGTACTCGGGTGGTGTCCAAGCGGGTGCGGAGTACGCCGTCCTGTACGTCTCGTGCCACGTTCCGTAGGCGATGCCATTCATCGTCGAGGACAGGGCCGGGGTGCCCGTTGTGTAGCTCGGCGTTGACGACCTTGGTGAGCAGGTCACGTTCCTCGGCTACCTTGCGTTGTCCAGACCAGATCTCGTAGGCGATCTGATAGGCAGCCAGGGACGGGACGAAGAAGCTGAGAAGGGTGTCTCCCAGAGTGGCGTCCGCGACCACGAGACCGGCGACGAGGCCGACGGCGGTCCACAGCATGGCGATAGTGGCGATGAGGTAGCTGTAGCGGCGGCGGAGGCGGGCGTCCCAGGCGAGGTTCTGTTCCTGGGCGATGAACACGTCGTAGGGGTAGTGGACGTCATTGGTGGGGTCGTACCAGCCTGCGGTGATGCGCTCGTCCTTCGCGCCGCCGCGAGGGAGCTTGCGCGCGAGACGGCGGACGTCGGGTTCGGGAACGGGGTCGCCTGCAACGGTGGAGCGCCACGGCAAGTGGAAGAGGGTGACGTCGAACATCTCCTGGAGCAGGGCGCCCTGGCGGGCAGTGTTCCCGGCGAGGCCCTTGAGCAGGAACGCGGAGACGAGGAACCAGAAGAATCCGACGATCGAGACGACGGTGCGGCCGTGGCCGATCAGCGTGATCAGGACGCCGGCAGCGGCGAGCGCGACGGCGGCTGTGACGCGCACAGCTTCGAGGAGTTGGCCGCGTCGGTGGCTTGCCGACGCGGCGCGTTGGAGGAGGAGCATGTCGTCGTCGAGCTGTCGCTCGTGGATGGCCCGAGGAGGGATCCCGTGGACGCCGTCGGGGCCGGTGGAGATGTTCATGGCCTGGTCATCCGGTTCCCGAACAGCTTCTTCCACTCGTCGTAGGCGGCGCGCTCCTGGCCTTCGTCCTCCAGGTCGACTGCCCGTTCTGCGATGGCGCGGGCCTGGTTGAGTGCGTTGGCCGCGGCAAGCTTCTGGATCGCGTTCATGACGGCGTTGACGTCACCCCCCAGACCCGCGGGGTCGGGCCACTCGTCGTCGATGCGTTCGGCGGCGGTGGCCAGGAACAGCACGATCTCGTCCTGGTAGCGCCCGATCGGCGGCTTCACCAGCGACTGGGCCATGACTTCCAAGAGGAAGGAGGGCGACACGGGCTCGCCGAGTTGGCGGTTGATGCCCTTGACCATCTTGACGAAGGGCACGTACTTGCCGTCGCATTCGGTGTTCTTGGCGATGCTCAGCTCGTGGTGGCGCTTGGGGTTGGTCGCGATCCAGTCGCCTGCCGAGGGATCGGGGATGTAGTAACCGCCGCCGTCTCGCTTGAAGGCGGGGACTACGTCGATCGACATGACCTCGTCGTCGGGGCCGTAGGGGATCACGACGGCCATGCCGTCTCGGGCGGCATCGCTCCACTTCTGACGGAGCAGGGTCTCCAAGGCGTTGATCACTTGGATGGGAGCTTGATCGCGGAAGCCTGCCTGGGAACCGTTGGCATCGGGGACCACGAAGATGTCGATGTCCTTGAGCTTCTTCGTCTTGGTGTCGCGCCGGTAGCTGCCGGTGAGGAAGTCGTCGGCGAGGTCCCAGTGCGACC
Organism: Streptomyces sp. NPDC005574; assembly: GCF_040605435.1. Lineage (NCBI taxonomy): Bacteria > Bacillati > Actinomycetota > Actinomycetes > Kitasatosporales > Streptomycetaceae > Streptomyces > Streptomyces sp. NPDC005574. Next base: position 63,945 of record NZ_JBEXCW010000022.1, on the reverse strand, counting down.
GGACGAAGTCGCGGATGGCCTCGTGCCGTGCCTTCGCCAGATTCTGCTCGGTCTGGGTGATCTCCAGGTTGTGCTTGAGGTTGGCGAAAGCGTCGTCGATGTATCCCATGGCGCTGTCTCCCTGCTCGTGGTCTCAGCTGTGGAAGTACCGCATGCCGGTCGAGGCGTGCGGGGCGGAACCGAGAGTGCCGAAGTTGATGCCGCGCAGGCCGTCGATACTCGCCCGTTGGCCGGGGCCCCAACCTGGCTGCGGGGTGCGGGGCCTGTTGAAGGTGCAGAACAGCTGATACGTCGCGTTGCCCGACCTGAATCTGCCGCGCGTCCCAGTCGACGAAGGACAGACTCTCTATTCCGCCGATATCGAACAGGCAGCTGCTCAGGTCCGAGACTGGTGGAACGTCCCACGCGGTCCAGTTCAAGATGTCGTGCGGCTACTGGAGATGAACGGAATTATTGTCGTCCGCTTCCGTGTCAGCATCGAAAAAGTTGATGCATTCTGCGTTGACTTCCCTGACAGGCCTGTTGTCGCCCTTGGAGCCGACAAGGGCTTGCGTGACCGCTCCCGCTTCGATTCGGCTCACGAACTGGGCCATCTGGTCCTGCACGGTGTCAACGGAAGAATTGGCGATAAGGTCACCGAGAGTCAGGCCCACGAGTTCGCCGCAGCGTTCCTCATGCCAGCCGAAGACATCAAACCCGAACTTCCGGAACGGCTTGATTGGCCCGCATTTCTCCGCTTGAAGACCAAATGGCACGTCTCCCTAGCTGCCCTCCTGGTCAGGGCAAAAACTCTCGGCGTCATGAGCGAACACACCTACGCGCAGGCATGGAAAACGTTGTCCGTCAGGGGATGGAGGAAAGCGGAACCAGGCCCTCTGGGGAATCCGGAGGCTCCGGTACTTCTGCAACGCGCACTGGAACTCATGGAAACGACAGGGACCTCATTCGCCGATTTCATCAATCGTTCCGGACTTCCGGAAGCCGATATTCGAAACCTGCTCAGCAGAGATATCAGCGAACGGCCTCGTGTGGAGTTTTGATCTACCCATCCCCGACTTCTGATCGACCCCAGAGGTGTTGCACGGTCGAAATCCTGAGGTTCGCACTGACTGCGCCAGGCCACGGCTTCCATGCACAACCTCGCCAACCGGCGCCGGCCAAACTCTCTTGGCGCTCACAGGTTGCCCTTATCACAGAGCGTGACGAGTAGACATCACGGCCTTCACGAATTGCGCATTTCCCCTGGACGACTGCTTCGGAACTGCTGCGCACGTCTGATGGAACCCCAGGTCACAGCTCCGGCGTTGCACACGAAGTTGCGCACCCTACACCGGCGTACGGGACAGGAGGGTGGCGTCGGAGAGCAGGACCCCGCAGGGGTGCATGGCGATCCCGCGCGGGAGGGCGTCGAGGGCCTCGACCAGCTCCCAGAGCTTCCCGGACTTCGTACCCTCCTGCTGGAACTCCTTTGCCAGTGACTTGAGTTCGGGCAGTTCCGCCAGCGCCGCGCGGGCGTCGCGGGCGCGGATGTGCGGGAAGGACTTGGCGATGCGGTCGATGTCGGCGGGGTCCATCGAGAGGGCCGCGCCCACGTCGCGGATCGCGTGCCGGACCCGGTACGTCTCCGGCATCGCGACCGTCGCCACCCGCTCGGTGCCGAAGCGGCCGATGATCGCGCGGTAGACCTCCAGGCGGCGCGCGGACTCCACGTCGATGTCGATGTCGGGCAGGACCTGGCGGCGCTTGGACAGGAAGCGCTCCATCAGCAGCCCGTGCTCGACCGGGTCGGCGTGCGCGATGCCGAGCAGGTGGTTGACCAGGCTGCCCGCGCCGGACCCCCTCGCGGCGACACGGATGCCCATCTTCCGCACGTCGTCCACCACTTGGGCGACGGTCAGGAAGTAGGAGGCGAAGCCGTGGTGGGCGATGATGTCCAGCTCCCGGTGCGTCCGCTCCCAGTAGGCGCGCCGGGTGTCGTAGCCGAGCCGCACCATGCTGGCCGCCGCCCGCGAGGCGAGTGCGCGCTGCGCGGTGCGGCGGCCGGCGCCGACCAGGTGCGGCTCGGGGAAGTGGACCGTGCCGATGCCGAGGTCGTCCTCGGGGTCGACGAGACACTCGGCGGCCGTCGCCCGGGTCTGCTCCAGCAGCCGGTGGGCGGTGTCGCGCCGGAAGCCGGCGGCCTCCACGATCCGCTCCGCCACCTGGAGCATGACGTCGCCGTCCTTGAGCCACGCCTCGCCGGAGTCCAGTTCCCCGGTGGGGTCGACGGGCACGAGCCGGCGGGCGGCGTCCAGGACGTCGGCGACCGGGCCGGCCCCGGCGTCGGCGTACCGGACGGCGTTGCTGAGCACGGGGCGGACCCGCTGCTCGGCGGCGAAGCCCACGGTGCGGGCGGCCAGCCGCAGCGAACCGGGGCCGGTGCCCTGCCGGCCGTGCCAGACGGCTTCGAGGCGCAGGGCGTCGCCGTAGATCTCCCGCCAGGGGACCAGGAGCCGGGCGGCGCGGTCGGGGCGCCCGGCGGTGAGCGCGCGGCCGACATCGGAGCCGGGGCCGAGCAGGACGGTCAGACCGTCCCCCGTGTTGCCGGCCCAGGGCAGCAGGGGCGCGCCCTCCCCCGCGTGCGCCGCCGTGACGAGCCGGCACAGGTCGGCCCAGCCCCGGGCGCCGTCCCGGGCGAGGAAGGTGACGCGGGGTGTCGACTCGTCGATGAAGGCGCCCCCGCGTACGGGGGTGCGGCGCCTCTCCCGGCCCGCGGGGCCCTCTCCGCGCATCTGCGCGTCCGGGCCTGGACCGTTCCCGCCGAAGCCGTTCCCGCGTACGGGCTCGGGGTCCGCCACCGCCAGGTCCACGCCGAACAGCGGGCGGACGCCGGCCTGCGCGCACGCCTTGGCGAAGCGGACCGTGCCGGCGAGGGTGTCGCGGTCGGTGAGCGCGAGGGCGTCCATCCCCCGCTCGGAGGCACGCTCCGCCAGCCGCTCCGGGTGGGTGGCTCCGTAGCGGAGGGAGAACCCGGAGACGGTGTGCAGATGCGTGAAACCCGGCACCCGCACCTCCCGCACTCGTGAGCCTCGCCGACTCTCGAACATCTGTTCCCAGTCACCTCACCCCCACCATAGACCAAATTTCGAATGCGTGTGCGATTCAGATGGGATGCGGGTCCGGCACCGCCCCACCTGCGCAAACGCGCCGTGACGAGGGGTACGGCGACGGAGCACGGACCGCCCGGGGGCCGGGCCCCGACAAGCCCCGCAAGCCCCGCGAGGCCGGGCAGCCGGGCAGCCGGGCAGCCGGGCAGCCGGGCAGACTGCCATCGGGTCCCACCGGGCCGCGGCCCGTCACAGCAGCAGGGGCAGCGCGCTGAGGATGAGGGCCCGGCGGCGGCCGAGCAGGGCCCCTCCACCCGCCGCGGGGGCGTGGAGCCGACTACCCGGCCTACGGCGGGAAACCCCACACTCCGGCCCTGGAGGGCCTCTGTGACCCTAGCTCTGGACCGGCTCCGCCCCAGGGGAGCCGGGGGCCGGGCGGGGCTCGGCAGGCGGAAGGTGTTCCCGCACCGGTCGCGCGGTCGCCCCCGGCGGCGGGGCCTGCGGCGCGGGCTCCACGGCCACCGGCGGCGACACCGGCACGGGCTGCGGCTGCTGCTGTACGGCCATCGGCACGGGCTGCGGCTGTACCGCCACCGGCGGCGCCGGCTGTGGCTGCGGTGCCGGCTGTTGGGCCTTTTCCAGGAAGCGCAGGAGTTCCACCGGGAAGGGCAGCACCAGGGTGGAGTTCTTCTCGGCGGCGACCGCCACCACCGTCTGCAGCAGCCGCAGTTGCAGCGCGGCCGGCTGTTCCGACATCTGCGCGGCGGCCTCGGCGAGCTTCTTGGACGCCTGGAGCTCTCCGTCCGCGTTGATCACCCGGGCCCGCCGCTCCCGGTCGGCCTCCGCCTGGCGGGCCATGGACCGCTTCATCGTCTCGGGCAGGGACACGTCCTTGATCTCCACCCGGTCGATGGTGACGCCCCACTCCACGGCCGGACTGTCGATCATCAGCTCCAGGCCCTGGTTGAGTTTCTCCCGGTTGGACAGCAGGTCGTCCAGGTCGCTCTTGCCGATGATGGACCGCAGCGAGGTCTGCGCCATCTGCGAGACCGCGAACCGGTAGTCCTCGACCCGGACGATCGCCTCGGCCGCGCCGGTCACCCGGAAATAGACGACGGCGTCCACCCGTACCGTGACGTTGTCCCGGGTGATGCCCTCCTGGGCCGGCACCGGCATCGTCACGATCTGCATGTTGACCTTGCGCAGCTTGTCCACGAAGGGGACCACCAGCGTGAACCCCGGCCCGCGCACCTCCGGCCGGAGCCGGCCCAGCCGGAACACCACACCGCGTTCGTACTGCTTGACGACCCGCGCCGCCGCCATCGCGTACACCGCCGCGGCGGACGCGAGCGCCGCTCCCGCCACCACCAGCTCCTCCACCATCGCCGGCCCCCAGGGTCCGAAGTGGTCGCAGTACAGCGTCACAGGGGAGTACTGCCCGTGTCTCGACGGTAACTCCGCGCCCGGACAAGGGCGAGCCCCCGCACGCCGGTTGCGTGCGGGGGCTGCTGTGCCGACCGGGTCGGGCCGCGCGAACGGCCCGGGCGGAGGGTCCTAGAAGACGTGGACGCCGTAGGCGCTCAGGGCCTCGGTGACCGGCTGGAAGAAGGTCGTACCGCCGGAGCTGCAGTTGCCGCTGCCGCCGGAGGTGAGACCGTAGGCGATGCCGCTGTTGGAGTAGAGCGGGCCGCCGGAGTCGCCGGGCTCGGCGCAGACCGTGGTCTGGATCAGGCCGTAGACGACGTCGCCGCCACCGTAGTTGACCGTCGCGTTGAGCGCGGTGACACGGCCGCTGTGGATGCCGGTCGTGGAGCCGCGACGGTAGACCGTGGTGTTGACGGAGGGGGTGGCGGCGCTGGTGATGTCGACGCTGCCGACGGCCCCCGACTTGGCGACCGAGGAGTTCGTGTACCGGACGAGGCCGTAGTCGTTCGACGGGAAGCTGGAGCCGGCGGTGGTGCCGAGCGTGGTCGAGTGACCCGAGTTGGACCACCAGGTGCCGGCGCCGTCGGTGCAGTGGCCGGCGGTCAGGAAGTAGTAGTTCCCGCTGTTGTCCTGGACGTTGAAGCCCAGCGAGCAGCGCCAGCTACTCGCATAGATGGCGTCGCCGCCCGAGATGAGCTTCTGGAACCTGCCCGGGGTGTGCTTGATCGTGAGCGCGCCGGCGTTGGTGCCCGCCTGCTCCTTGATCTTCGCGATCTCGGCCTTGGAGACCGTGCTGTCGACGGTGACGACGACACGGTTGGTCTTGCTGTCGACGGTCCAGGCGGTGCCGGGGACGTCGGCTTTGAGCACCGAGCCACTGGCGCTCTTGAGCTGGGTGGTGCTGAACGGGGTGGCGGCGGACGCGTTCGCGTTGGGGATCGCGATCGCTACGGCGGCCACGAGGCCGGTGGACACGGCGATCAGCCGAATCCGTCTCGCCGTGCCGCCGCGGGGGGTGGTGCGCTTGATCCTCACTTTTCGTTCCCTCCCAGGGGAAGTCGGGGGCCCGCGTGGGGTCGGGGCCCGTGAGGCGCAGTCGGGGGCGGACGTCCGGATTCCGAACTCGCCGTGCCCCTGACAAGCGCTGAGGGGGAGTATTCGGCCGAACGACCGGTAGGCGCAAGGGCGCCTTTCGGCCGTCAACCTTTGAACGAACTGTGCGGTACGGGCGGGATGACCACTCCCCCGCGACCCCGCCACCGGCGCCGGTCGCGCCCTCCCGAACCGACCGTGACACGCAGGGCGTTGACCCTGGCGGCCGGTCCGCCGGCCGCCGGTGGGCGTGGCCCCGTCGGCTTCGGCCACCCGGGCCCCGCGACTGTCCGGAAGTCGCCCCTCCGGATAGGCCGCCGGGCGGCGCCTGCCAGGGTCCGGCGGGTCGCCCGCACAGTTCAGCGCGGTGCCCGTGCCACCCCGTCCAGCCGTCGGCGGCGGCGCGCCGCACCAATGCGCCGAGTTCGCCCGCGGCGGGTGCGCGGCCAGGTGCGTCCGGCGGCGTGGGGCGCGGGCCTCCGGTCATGGCGTTCCCCCGGTCGGGGCGTACCGGTTGACGGGTCCGGCGAGCCCGAGGTGCTCCCGGAGCGTGCTGCCCGGGTAGAAGGTGCGGAACAGACCCCGGTGCTGGAGCAGGGCCACCGTGCCGTTGACCAGTCGTTCCAGGTCACGGCGCGGCTGGACGGGCGTGAAGTGGAAGCCGTCGACGCCGCCCCCGGCGTGCCAGGCGGCGACCAGCTCCGCGAGGCCGACGGGCCCGCCGCGGTAGAGCGGGCCCCGCGCGGTCTGCCGGGGGCCGCCCCCGCCGTGGCCAGGCTCGGCCGCGTGCTCCCCGTCGCCGAGATCGACGGCGAGGCTCGCGAGGACCCGCAGCTCGTCGGGGTGCCGGCCGAAGGCCGGTGCGGCGGCGCGCAGTTCGTCCCGTACGGCACCGGCCTGCCCGGGGTTCACCGCCCGCACGAGCACCACGTCGGCGTAACGGGCCGCGGTCGCCCGGACGTGCCCCTCGGTGGCGTCGACCACCCGCACGGGGTGCCCCTGCGGCGGACGCGGGACGGTCGAGGGGTCCCCGGCCGAGAAGGCGGAGCCGGTGGGGTCGACCCGGCGCGGGTCGTCCCGGTCGGCGAGAGGGCCCGTGGCCACGTCCCTGGTCTCGGCGTCGTCCGCCCGGCTGTCCCACAACCGGGCGGCCACGTCGGCCACTTCACCGTCCCGCCACAGCTCGGCCACTCCACCGGCCTCCCGCCACAGCGCGTCGACGGGGGACGGGGGACGGCGGCCGAAGGGGCGGGCCTCCCCCTCGGTGGCCGGCACCGCCAGCCGCCAGCCGGCCCTGCCGCGGCTGACCCGGTCGAGGGTCGCGACGGCCGCCCGGACGTGGAAGGGCTCCGTGTGGGTGGTCGTGACGGTGGGGACCAGGCCGACCCGGCGGGTGGCCGGCGCGACCCGGGACAGCACGGCGAGCGCGTCGGGGCCGGGGCGCGCGAAGGGGTCGTCCAGCGTCACGAAGTCGAGGCCGCCGCTCTCGGCGAGCCGCGCCAGCTCGACGTGGGAACCGGCGTCGTACGCCGTCCGCTGGTCGACGGCGGCGGCCAGGTGCAGCAGCGCCCGGCCGGGCTTGGGGGCCATCGCGGGTCACACCCTTCCGGTGCGGGCCCGAGGGACCGGGTCCGACCCGGGCTCGGAGAACCCTGGAGAGGAACGCCCGCGGACCGCGACGGCCTCGCCTGCCGGTACGGCGAGGCCGATGCCCCTGAACACTTCGCGGGAGCCGTAGCTCTTGTGGGCGGACCTGATGTCGACCATGCCGCTCATCGCGGGGTTCCTTCGGTGACGTTCGGGAGGAGGGTGCCGACACGGGCTACGCGGCCGTGCGACACGCGAGCGCCCGCAGGAACGCCAGCGCGGTCCGCGCGGTGGCGTCGTTCTGCCGGAAGGCGGGCCCGCCGGTGCGCGGCCGGGTGAAGGCGCCGGAACCCCGCGCGTCGGTGTGCGGCCCGAGCGCGAACCGCCGTGGGTGCGGCCGTCCGGAGCGGTCCAGGACGCGTCCGTCGGCGGGGTCCACGGAGAGCAGTCCGTCGGGGGTGGCGGCGGCCCCGTCCTCGTGCAGTTCCCGCAGCAGGGTGTCGCGGGCCCGCTCGACGGTGGGGCTCGGCAGCCGCGCCTCGACCAGGGCCCGCGCCCGGACCGCGTGGCCCGGCACGGTGGGACTCGACGCCCGGAACTCCCCGTCCTCGGCGGTGACGGTCATGTCGGCGCCGAGGAAGCCGAGGACACCCGCGCGGGAGAGGGCGAGCATCTGCCGCAGCCGGGGCCCGGGCGGGCCGGACGCCAGGTAGCTGAAGAAGCCGTGCCACCAGGGGCCGACGTCGCCGAGCCGCACCAACTGGCCGTAGACCGAGAGCAGTCCGAGGAAGACCGCCTGGTCGGGGCTGTGCGCGGGGTCGTGCCGGCGTCTCAGGTCCTCCTCGACGTAGTCGCGCAGGCCGTCCTGGAAGGCGTCGTAGGAGACGTGGCGGACCCCGTCCAGCGGACGGTCGAGGGCGGCGAGGTCGAGCCGGTCGGCGGGGTCGGGCACGGCGGAGGCGACGAGGGCCTCGCGCTCGGCCGCGTCGGCGGCCGCGTACTTCTCCTCGAAGTCGGTCCAGGCCATCCGGGTCCGCCCGGGCAGGGCGGTGAACAGCCGGTGGTAGTGGGCGAAGCCCAGTTCCTTCTCCACCAGCGGCCACACCTCGCGCCGGAAGTCGGGACGGCCCGGCCCCGCGAGCAGGGCGTCGACCTCGGCGGGCCCGAAGAAGCGTGGCAGCGGCGGCCGTTCGCCGCTCCAGTCGTAGCCGATCTTCGAGTGGTACGGCACTCCGCGGCGCGAGCCGACGTGGAGCAGGGGTTCCCGTCCGGACGGGTGGTAGGTCAACTCGCCGTCCGCGCCGGTCTCGTAGCGTCCGCCGCGGCCCTCGGTGAGCAGCGCCATCAGGTCGACGAAGGCGAGTCCGAAGCCCCGGACGATGACGGGTTCACCGGGCGCGAGCGCGGACAGGTCGCTGTCGGCGGTGAAGTCCGGCGGCAGGTGGACGAGGTTGTGGCGGGCCGCGTGGGCGGCCAACTGCTGTTGTTCCTCGTCGAGTTCAGCGTCGAGGTGGCCGAGGGCGAGGACCACGAGGTCGGCCAGGAGGGGGCGCGGACGGTCCTCCAGCCACACCTGCTGGCGTCCCTCCCGCGGTCCGCAGACCCGCAGGGCACGCCGCGGGTGGTGGTGGACGGTGACGGACGGCGGCAGGGCGGCCACCGCCCGCTCGTACACCCAGCGCAGGTAGGACCCCTGCGACTGCCGGTCCGCGAAGGTGCGGCCGTCGATGCCGGCCCACTCGTGCAGGGTCGGGCCGGGACGCACCGGCCCGGCCATGTCCACCGTCTCGTCGGTGAACATCGTGACGTCCTCGGCGTGCGAGTTCATCCACAGCAGCGGCGACTGCTCCTCGCGCCAGATCCGCCCGGCACCCGGCGGATAGGGGTCGACCAGGTGGATGTCGAGTCCCGAACCGGCGTACAGCTCGGGCGCGTTGGCGGCGATGCGCTCGATGAGACCGGTCCCCCGCGGACCGGCCCCGACGATCACCAGGGAGGGTCTCATCGGACGCGCTCCGACCCGCGGGCGTAGTGCTTCCCCGCGAAGGGGTACAACGCGCCGGTGTCGAACCACGGCGGCGGGACGACGGCGGCCGTCCACCGGCCGAGGCGGCGCTGCGGGACGGTCCGCGGGGAGTCCGCGTCCTCGGGTGTGTCCGGTGAGGTGGGGGCTTGGGCGAGGGTGGGGGAAGACATGGAAGGCTCCGTGACGTCGAGTCGGTCGAACTCGGGTGGGTGCCTTCACACGGATGCGCGGGAAACGCGCCGCGCGGCGCTGTCACGGTCGAGCCCCTCAGCAGGACCGCGCACCGAGAGTACGGCGGCGTTTCCCCCAGCTGTCAAGGCTGTCCACACTCTGGTCGTCACGTCTCAAGTCGGTTGACTCACCACCGAATGCCTGTTCCACTTGCCCCATGCATCCGCAGCAGTGGCTGGTCACGCGCTCCCACATCGACTTCGGTCGAGTGTGGTCCTCTTCCTGTTGAGCTGACCCCCTGCGCGCCCCGATTCCTCGGGGCGCCTTTCGCGTTCCCCTCCTCGCACCGCCTTCACACGCGCACCCTCCCCTCGCCCTGCCCCCTCGCTTCGCCCTTCTCGATCTCCACCCACCATCAACGGACCGCTCCACGCCTCCCCGCCGGAACCGAAGAACCAGTGCTCGTCCGCGGGGGTGCGGGGCGTTCGCGCGCGAGGACCGCGGACGGCTGCCGCGCGGGGCCGTGTGCCCCGGCCACCCGGTCCATCAGTACGGCCAGCACATCCCGTACGGACGCCCGGTCGCGCGCGTCGCACTCCAGGACCGGCACCTCGGCGCCCAGTCCCAACGCGGCCGCGACCTCGTTCAGTTCGAACCGTTCGGCCCCGTCGAACCGGTTGACGGCGAGGACGAACGGCGCCCGCTGCCGCTCGAAGTAGTCGACCGCGGGGAAACACTCCTCGATGCGCCGCGTGTCCGCGAGGACCACCGTGCCGAGGGCGCCCTCCACCAGGTCGTCCCACAGGAACGAGAACCGGTTCTGACCGGGTGTGCCGAACAGGTACAGCGCGATCGTGGGGTCCAGCGTGACGCGGCCGAAGTCGAGAGCGACGGTCGTCGTCGTCTTGGACTCGACGCCGGCCAGCGAGTCGACGCCGACCGACACCTGGGTGATCGGCGCCTCCGTCTCCAGTGGGCGGTCGATCTCCGAAATGGCTCTGATGAAGGTCGACTTGCCCACCCCGAGCCCCCCGCTGACCACGATCTTCACCGCCAGCGGCACGATCCTGCCGGAGCGTCCGGACGCCGGCTGCCGGGTCCCCGGCCCTTTCGCTGATCCTTTCGCGACCATACCCGGCTCTACGTCGGGCGGCTCGTGGCCGTTCATCCGGGCGGGAAGCTTGAGGAAGCCTTCACCGTCAGCCGGGGTGCCGACTCCCCGACCTCCCGTCCCGTGCCGCTCGTTGGTCCCGCCGGGTCAGGGAACGGTCGTCGTGCCCCGGCCGCTCGCTCACAGCCCGCAGTCGCAGCACGAGCAGCATTCACAGCACTCGCAGGCTTCACAGCAGTCGCAGCAGTCGCAGTCACAGTCGCTGCACCACCCCTCGCGCCTCTGCCGCGACCACGGCCCCTCGTACTCGTCGGCGCAGCACACCCGGCAGGTGCAGCACAGCCCGAGGGCGACCGCGCACCCCGACCAGAACCCGCGTCTGCCGGGCCGCGGCGGCTCCCCGCCGAAGGGATTGCCGCCGTGCGGACGCCCGCTGTAGGGGTTGCCGCCGTAGGGGTTCCCCGGCGCCTGCGGTGTGTGGGATCCGCCGTGCTGCGGGGGCCCGAAGGCGGCCCCGGGGGCGGAACCCGTGTCCGGGGCGGTGTGTCCGCAGGACGACACCCCGAACGCCCGGTCCACCGAGCGCCGCAGCTCGTGCACGAGCAGCAGATGCGCCAGCTTCCCGTCGGCGTTGCGCCGGTCCGGCGACGCGTCGTGACCCCAGGCCACCTCACGCAGGGCGAGCCGTATGCCGTGCAGCGCGTCGTCCGCGAGGCGCCGGGCCTCGGCGAGCGAGGTGCCGGTGGCCGTGAGCGGGTTCCAGGCACCCGACGCGGCGTCGGCGGCCTGGTCCTCCACGGCGTCCAGGAGGTGCGCCAGCCGCCCGAAGAGACGCCCGGCCTCCGCGAGCGGCACGGCGTTGCCCGGCCGCCCCGCGAGCACGGCGGTGTGCGCGAAGGCCGCGGCGGTGGCGGTCTCGGTGGGCTCGGTCACCGTGAGGATCGGGGTTCCCGCCCCCGCGAGCGCCTCGATGCCGGCCTGCCGCTCCACGGCGTCGACCAGGACGGCCGTGTCGAACCCGACGTCCAGGCCGGTCCGCGCCCCGGCCCTGCCCCAGCTCACGGCGACCCGGCGGGCGGCGAGCGCCACCGGTCGGCGGGCCAGCAGCCCGTCCCCGTCTGTTACATGGTCACGTACCTTGGCGGAGGCGAGCACCAGGGAGACGGCCGCCGCGAGCCGGGCGCCCTCACCCTGAGCTACGGACGCGGTGCGCATTCCGCGCAGCGGACAGGGCCCGGCGGTACGCGTCCGCCCTTCGCCGCCGCTTTCCTGAGCCTGTGTCAGAACGGAGACGAGAAGACCGTCGTAGTTGGTGACCACACGCGCGAACTGGCCGTGATCACCGCGCAACGCGAGACACAGCCCGCACAAATGCGCCATCCACTGGGCTTTGAGGCTCTCACCGAGCCGATGGGTGCAGGGCCTGACGATTCCGAACACGACGATCCCCCGAGGTGCGTGCGGCGTTGGACTGCGCTGAGCTGCGCATCGTACCGAGCGTCGCGGTTCACCCGTACGCCCCGTCCGTCACCCGTACGCCGTGAAGAATCATATTTCACTCACAGTCAGCAGTTGTTTGCGAAACGGCCCTTGGGACACACGGACTCTCGACGTATTCGCTGTGCACCAGTACCGTCACAAACCCCCCGCGCGGCGTCTATCCACTTGGCGCACAGTCCGCATCATGGATGACCATAGGGATGCGGAAAGCAAGAATGACCGCTGTGAGAGGAGGCGTCCATGGGATCGGTGCGCAAGGCGAGTGCCTGGCTGGGCCTCGTTGACGACAACGATGACGAGCGTTACTACGACGACGACGGATACTCCGAAGGGACCGAGCCCGGGGAAGCCTGGGTCACCGATCCGAGAGTGAAGGTGGCCGCGGAGGTCGCCGAGGCGAAGGAGCGCCGGATCGGCACGGTCACTCCGGACAGCTTCCGGGACGCGCGCGCCATCGGCGAGCTGTTCCGGGAAGGAGTGCCCGTCATCGTGAACCTCACGGCCATGGACGCCGCCGACGCCAAGCGCGTGGTCGACTTCGCGGCCGGGCTGATCTTCGGTCTGCGCGGTTCCATCGACCGCGTGTCCAACCGCGTGTTCCTGCTGACCCCCGCCGACACGGAGATCGTGAACGGGGACCCGGCACCGCACCGGACGGACGGCTTCTTCAACCAGAGCTGAGGCAGGGCCGCTCATCGGCCCTGCCCGCTACCGGGGGGTCAGCGGAAGGCGTCGAGTCCGGTGAGCGCCTTGCCCAGCACGAGCTGGTGCATCTCGACGGTGCCCTCGTAGGTGAGCACCGACTCGAGGTTGGTGGCGTGCCGCATCACGGGGTATTCGAGCGAGATCCCGTTGGCGCCGAGGATGGTCCGGGCCGTACGGCAGATGTCGATGGCCTCGCGCACGTTGTTGAGTTTGCCGAAGCTGACCTGCTCGGGACGCAGGCGGCCGGCGTCCATGCGCCGCCCGAGATGGTGGGCGAGCAGAATCCCCTTGTGCAGTTCGAGGGCCATGTCCGCGAGTTTGGCCTGGGTGAGCTGGAAGCCACCGATGGGCCGCCCGAACTGCTCCCTCGACTTCGCGTAGCCGACGGCGGTCTCGAAGCAGGAGCGCGCCGCCCCCATCGCCCCCCAGACGATGCCGTAGCGGGCGTGGGAGAGGCAGCTGAGCGGGCCCTTGAGGCCGACGACCTCGGGCAGCACCGCGTCGGCGGGCAGCCGTACGTCGTCCAGGACGAGTTCGCTGGTGACGGAGGCGCGCAGCGACCACTTGTGCTTGATCTCCGGGGCGGAGAACCCGGCACTGTCGGCGGGCACCACGAACCCGCGGATCCCCTCGTCGGTCTGCGCCCAGACGACGGCGACCTGCGCGACCGACCCGTTGGTGATCCACATCTTGCGCCCGTTGAGCACCCAGTCCCCGCCGTCGCGCTTGGCGTGGGTGCGCATGGCGGCCGGGTCGGAGCCGTGGTCGGGTTCGGTCAGGCCGAAGCATCCGATGGCCTCGCCGGCGGCCATCCGCGGCAGCCACTCCTGCTTCTGCTCCTCGCTGCCGAAGCGGTGCAGGGCGTACATGGCGAGGGAGCCCTGCACGGAGACGAGGGACCGGATGCCGGAGTCGGCCGCCTCCAGCTCCAGACAGGCGAGCCCGTACTGCACGGCACTGGCCCCGGCGCATCCGTAGCCGGTGAGTGACATGCCCAGGGCGCCGATGCCGCCGAGTTCGCGGGCGAGGTCACGGATGCCGGGCAGCTCACCCCGCTCGTACCAGTCGGCGACGTGCGGCAGCACACGGTCCGCGGCCCAGGCGCGCACGGTGTCCCGGACGGCCAGGTCCTCCGGGTCCAGCAGATCGTCGATGCCGAGCGGGTCGGCGGGGTCGAACGGGGGCAACTTCGAGGACGCGGACATGGGGACACCCTCCGGCACACTGAAAACTAGCAGCGCTAGTCACGATTCCGGCCCGACGTTACGACGCCGCGCCCGACACGTCCAGTACGCGGGGCGTGTACGGGGCGGACGGGGGTGGCAGAGACGCCGGGGCGGGTAAGGGGCGGACGGGGGTGGCAGAGACGCCGGGGCGTGTACGGGGCGGACGGGGGTGGGAGAGCTACGGGACCGCGAGTCACGCCGAGACGCGGGACTCCGCGACCTCCCGGGGCGCGGGCACGCCCACCGACCCCGGCACCGAGCCGGGTCCCGGTTCGGTGCCGGGTCCCGGTTCGGTTTCCGCTCCCGCCTCCTCGCACTGCATCACGCGCGGCAGCCGCAGCGCCATCACCGCGCCCAGCAGCAGCAGTCCGGCGCTGACCAGCAGGGTCATGTGCAGTCCGTGCACGAAGCAGTCCCGCGCGGTGCGCCGCAGGGCCTCACCGGCGGGGCCGCCGAGCCGTCCCGCGACGTCGTACGCCTCACCCAGGGAGTGACTCGCCGCGGCCGAGTCCGCGGCGGGAACGCCCGGTACGGACGCGAGCCCCGGCGCGTACGCCGCGTTCATGACGCTCCCGAGCAGCGCGATGCCGATCCCGGCGCCCAGCTGGTAGGAGGTCTCCCCCACCGCCGCCGCGCCGCCAGCCTGCTCGGGCGGGGCCTCGCTCAGCATCGACTCGTACGCGCCGAACAGGGTCGTCTCCAGCCCGAAGCCCAGCAGCAGGAACCCCGCGAGCAGCAGGCGCGCGTTGTCCTCGCCGCCCATCGCGGTCAGCAGGACGACGGCGGCGGCGGTCATGCAGAAGCCGGCGCACACCATCCGCCGCGGTCCGAACCGGCGCAGCAGCCGCGCTCCGGCCAGCCCCGCCGCCATCGCCGCGATCGTGAGCGGCAGCAACCTCAGTCCGGTCTGCAGCGGCGACAGGTCGAGCACGAGTTGGAGGTACTGCGCCGCGATGAGTTCCAGGCCGACCAGGGCGAGCATCGCCAGCACGATGCAGCCCACCGACGTGCTGAACGCCGGGCGGGCGAACATGCGCAGGTCCACCAGGGGGTGCGTGCGCCGCCGCTGCCGGCGTACGAAGAGCACGATCAGCGTGGCGCCGACGAGCAGCGGCACTGCGGTGAACACGTCGAGTTCCCCGCCGCCGAGCCGTTTGACGCCCAGCACCAGCGCGAACAGCCCGGCGGCCGCCGTCAGCGCGCCGACCACGTCCCAGGGACCGTCGACGGCCCCGCGCGACTCGGGCAGCAGCAGCCGCCCGACGGGCAGGCTGACCAGCATCAGCGGGATGTTGACGAGGAAGACCGAGCCCCACCAGAAGTGTTCGAGGAGGAAGCCGCCGAGCAGCGGGCCGATCGCCGCGCCCACCGCGGCCACCGCGCTCCAGATACCGATGGCGAGCGCCCGCTCACGCCGGTCGGGGAAGACCTGGCGGAGGATGGAGAGCGTGGCCGGCATGATCATCGCGCCGCCGACGCCCAGCAGGGCGCGGGCCACGATGAGGACCTGGGCGTCGTGGGCGAGGGCCGCGAGTCCGGACGCGACGCCGAACAGGGCGTATCCCAGCAGCAGGATCCGTCTGCGGCCCACCCGGTCGCCGAGCGTGCCGAAGAGGATCAGCAGCGAGGCGCAGACCAGGGGATAGACGTCGACGATCCAGAGCAGCTCGATCGCGCCGGGCTTGAGGTCCTCGGTGACCGCGGGCACCGCCACGTGCAGCACGGTCGCGTCGAGGGCGACGAGCAGCAGGCTGGTGCAGAGGACCACGAGGACGACCCAGCGGTTGGCACCGGCCCCGGCCGCCCGACGGCGCAGCGTGGCGGCGGCCGTGGTCGTCCCGGACATGTACGTACCTCCCAGATGTTCCCTCGCGTTCGGCGGGGCTCACGGGGCGGGGACTCCCCGTGACTCGGCCGGGGAGGAGCGGTGGTCCCCGGCCCGCGCAGCGAATGGCGAGTGACGAGCCAATGTACGCGAGTTCGAGCCGGTGCCCAGTGGCGGACCTCACGAGCCCCCGCCCAACCCGTGTGGCGTACGCCACTCCCCCGGGCGGTGGGCGCACCCCGGTCGGCGGGCCGGGTGCGGACGCCGTCGATAATCGGGCCCGTGACCGATCTCGAGACGCGCGCGGCCCGGCCCGGTGCCACGGCCCTGCGCCGCGCGGCCCCGGCCCTCCTCGGGTACGCGGCCGTGCGCGCCCTGGGCCTGGTCGCGCTGGCCCTGTGGAGCGCGGCGCGCGGCAAGAGCGCGTACACCCTGCTGACCGCCCGCTGGGACGCCCTCTGGTACACCAGGGTCGCCGAGCTCGGGTACGGCTACGAGGTGCGCCTGCCGAACGGCGACGTCCACTCGAACCTGGCGTTCTTCCCGCTGCTGCCCTGGCTGGAGCGGGCACTGGCGGCGGTGAGCCCGCTGTCGTACGCCGACGCGGGGTTCGTCGTGTCCCTGCTCGCCTCGCTCGCCGCGGCCTGGGGGATCTTCGCGGTCGCGGACCAGGTGTACGGCCGCCGCGCGGGGGTGTGCGCCGTACTGCTGTGGGCCGTCCTGCCGGTGGGGATCGTGCAGTCGATGGCGTACAGCGAGTCGCTGTTCACCGCGCTCGCCGCCTGGTCGCTGTACGCGGTGCTGACCGGGCGGTGGCCGGCGGCGGGGGCACTGGCCCTGCTGGCGGGTCTGACCCGCCCGGTGGGGCTCGCCGTGGTGGCCGCGGTGTGGGCGGCGGGCATCGCCTCGTTCGTGCGGGAGCGGAGCGGGGCGCGGGTGGGCAGCGCCCACACCGGCGAGGGCGCCCCGGATCCGGCGGCCGATGCCCGTCCCCGGCGCGACCCGGCGGCGGACGGCGCGCTATGGGCCACACGCGCCCCTGGTGTCCGGGCCCGGCGCGCCCTCGGCATGGCCCTCGCCCCGCTCGGCGCCGCCGGGTACGTCCTGTGGGTCGGCCACCGCACCGGCGCGGGCCCGCTGGGCTATCTCGACGTCCAGGCGGGCTGGCGCAACGGCTTCGACGGCGGGTACGCCTTCGCGCGCTTCGTCGCCGCCAAGTTCACGTCCCTCCCCTCGGCCCTGGCCGGCGTCGGCCTGATCGTCGGGGTCGCCCTGCTCGCCCGGCTGTACGTCGTATGTGTGCGGCAGCGCCAGCCCCTCCCCCTTCTGGTGTACGCCGGGGTCGTCACCGCGCTCGCGCTGTGCGCGTCGAGCTACTTCGGCTCGAAACCACGGCTGCTGCTGCCCGCCTTCCCCCTGCTGTTCCCGCTCGCCCTGGCCCTGGCCCGGCTGCGTATCCCCAGGTCGGCGCTGGTGGTGGGCTGCGTCGCGCTGGCGTCGGCCGTGTACGGCGCGTTCTGGCTGAACGGATCGGGCCCGCCATGATCGTGCGGATGCCCCGTGTGAGCGGCCGGATAATTCCACCCCATGATTCGGTGAACGAATTCATAAGCGCGATTAAACCGCGACGCGGAATGATCAATGGAATTGAAGGGCCGGCTCGGCCCGGATTGTTGAATCGCTGGAAATAAACGTCCCGCTGAGAGGAATCCCACATCACATCGTCATCACAAAGCCGCTGATTCGACGGGGAACTGAGCTCACTCGCTGTAACGTCGATTGGGTGCGTACCAAACGAAACCTCACCCGTCTGGACCGGGTGTTCGCCAGACTCGACCGTGAGCCGGAACGACCGGCTCACATCGACGTGCCGAAGATGAGCCGGCACCGGGTCGTGCTGCTCTGCGCGTCCCTGGCCGTCTATCTGGCGATCGTGTGGGCCGTGGTCATCACCTCGTGGCTGGTCCGTCTCGACTGGCAGGTCATGTTCTTCCGGCCCTACCAGCAGTGGCCGGAGATCCACGCCTTCCTCGACTACTACGTCGTCCTCGGCCAGCGCGGCCCGACGGCCGTGATGGTCGCGTCCTGGCTCGGCTGGCGCTCCTGGCGGCAGCACACCCTCCGCCCGCTGCTCACCCTGGGCGCCTCCCTGCTGCTGCTGAACATCACGGTCGGCGCCGCCAAGCTGGGCATGGGCCGCCTCGGACCGCACTACGCCACCACCATCGGCGCCAACGAGATGGGTCTGGGCGGCGACATATTTCCCAGCGGCCACACCGCCAACGCGGTCGTGACCTGGGGCATCCTGGCCTATCTGGCCTCCACCCCGCGCGCCCGCCGCTGGCTGTCCGCCATCTCCGCGGTGACCTCCCTGGGCGTCGGCCTGACCACCGTCTACCTCGGTACGCACTGGCTGAGCGACGTCGTGCTCGGCTGGATCGCCGGCCTGCTGATCCTGCTCGCCCTGCCCTGGTGCGAGCCGCTGATCGCCCGCGCCGAGGACGCCCTCTTCGACCTGCGCGACCGCTGGCGCGCCCGCCGCGGCGCACCGGCACCCGTGCCGGCCCCGCCCGTCGGCGCACCCGTCCCGGTCACGGCACGCGGCGGCGACGAACCCGCCGCGCCAGAACCGGTCCCCGCGTCCCACTCGGCCCGGGCGCCCGCCTACCATCTGGCGCCGGGCCCGCACACGACCCGTTCCGAGCGGACCCCGGTCACGCCGGTCGGCAGCCGCCGCCCGCCGCACCCGGAGCGCGTCACGCGCGGCACGGCCGCCCGCCCCGTGGCGGGTGGCTGACCTCTCGGCGGACGGGGGCCGGTACGCACCGCCAGACCCCCCGCGCACACGACGGCCCCGGCTCCCCCATCGGAGAGCCGGGGCCGTCGCCGTCCGGTCAGCCCTTCCAGGCCCGGCCCACGCGGCCGTCCTTCACCTCGAAGTTCAGCCGTCCCGCGCGGTACTCCATGGTGATGATCGCGCCGGGCGGCAGCGAGCGCACGGTCGTCCACCCCCGCTCGCGGGCGAGCCGCTCGGCCCGGTCGACGTTCAGGCCGACATACGTGTCCGGGGTGTCGTCAGGTTCGGCGGGTGGTGTCGGAATCGGTGCCATGCGGCCACGCTAGGCCCTGTCCCAGGACCGGGGAAGCCCGGGGCCCCGCGGTGGTCACGCATCGTCCGCCGGTCACACTTCTGTCACAGGATCACGACACGCGTGTCCTCCGAACTCCGTCACCCGAACGGGGGGTTCCGTGCCCCTTCCGGCCGTATTCGAACTCAATTCCCGCCGGCCCCGACAACCCGGCGAATAGCCCCGCGAAAAAGGACCGTTAGAAGCGTCCCAGAGTCCTTTCGGAGCCGATTCCGGCCGACTTCGCGCGGACCGGCACGGCATGGGAAATACACGGTTCCGGCACAGAATCCCCGCACATCGCCCGCCGGCTCCCAGGCGCCTCGGCTCTCCGCAGGCTGCGCGTACGAGGGGAACGGGGACGCTCCGGCGCCCCGCGAGGGAGCGCTCTCAGGGGGCCGGCGCGGTGCCGCCCCCAGGCCCCGCCGGGCGCTCCACGGCGCCGTGCGCGGGAGCGGCTGAGTCCTCACTCCGGGCGAGGGCACGGGCCAGCCGGCCGTGCGCCACGCGGATCGCCTCGGTCAGTTCCGCCGGCTCCAGCACCTCGAACTCGAAGCCCTGCAGCATCACGTGGATCACCATCACGTCCAGGCTCGCCGCCCCCGTCCGCAGCACGCAGGCGTCCGGGCCGTCGGGCTCCAGCGTCCCGACGGACGGCGAGATCCGCTCGGCGGCCTCGGCCGACGGCACCAGCAGCCGGACCGCCGCGCGCGAGGCGTACGCGCGGGTGGAGACGCCCCGGGAGACGTAGGCGGCGAGGTCGTCGGCGGGCGGGGTGCGCGGGGCGAAGCGCGGGCCGTGCGGCGGCTTCGGGGTGATGCGGTCCGCGCGGAACGTCCGCCAGTCCCCGCGGTCGACGTCCCAGGCGACCAGGTACCAGCGGTGCTCGGTGCACACCAGGCGGTGCGGTTCGACGGTACGGCGGGAGGGGACGCCGCCGTGGTCGCTGTACTCGAAGCGCAGCCGCTCGGTGTCACGGCAGAGGTTGGCCAGCTCGGTGAGGACGGCCGGGTCGACGGTGGAGGGCCGGGGGCCGCGCAGCATCGGCACGGTGAAGGCGTTGAGGGCGGCCACCCGGCGGCGCAGCCGGCCCGGCAGGACCTGCTCCAGCTTGGCCAGGGCCCGTACCGAGGTCTCGCCGATCCCCTCGACGCCCTGTCCGGCGGCCGTCCGCAGACCGACGGCCACGGCGACCGCCTCGTCGTCGTCCAGCAGCAGCGGCGGCAGCTCGGCCCCCGCGCCGAGCTGGTAGCCGCCGCCCGTGCCGGGGCTGGCGTGGACGGGATAGCCCAGCTCGCGCAGCCGGTCCACGTCCCGGCGGACCGTGCGCGCGGTGACGCCGAGCCGGCCGGCGAGGTCGGCGCCGGACCACTCGCGGTGGGCCTGGAGCAGCGAGAGCAGACGCAGCAGACGTGCCGAGGTCTCCAACATGCGGCCGAGTCTGCCAGCGGTCGCGGACAGGTGCTGTCCGCAAGGGAAGAACGCCCTGGGGCCCCGGGACCGGAGGGAGGCTCCGGGACGGGGGTCAGCGCAGGGGCGGGCGCGTGGGCGCGTCGGCCGGCGGCAGACGACGGGGCGCCGGGGTCAGCGGCGGCCCGAACGCGGCGGGGGCGCCCGCCGGGGGCAGGACACGGGCCGAGCCCTTGGGGATGACCAGCAGGGCGCCGGGCTTCAGCCGCTCCGGCCGGCTGCCGATGACCTCGCTGTTCGCCGCGTAGAGCGCCGTCCAGCCGCCCTTGACGCCGTAGAGGCGGGCGATCGACACGAGGGTGTCGCCGGGGGCCACCGTGTGCATACGGCCCTTGAGTCCGTAGCGGGCCGCGCACACCCGCCAGGCCCCCCACCCCTGGACGGCGAGCACCTTGCGGGCCACGGCGATCTGTTCGGCCCGGGTGGCGAGGTCCGCGCGCGGGGCGTGGGCCAGTCCGCCGTACGCCTTCCAGGTGGGCTGCCAGAACTGGAGTCCGCCGTAGAAGCCGTTGCCGGTGTTGGCGTGCCAGCGTCCGCCGCTCTCGCAGTCGGCGACGCACCCCCAGGGCCACTCGTCGCTCGCGCACGCGGGAGACGTACGGGTCGGGGGCGGGCCGGGCAGGGGTGGTGGTGGTGCCGCGTACGCCACGGCCGGGGCGAGGACGGCGAGCAGGGCGGCGGCGAGGACGAGCGGGAGCGGCTTCGACGGCATCGGCCCACGCTACGCAGCGCGCCCTCCTCGGCCGCCCCGGCGCGTCCGGTGTGCCGCTCGCCCCACCCGGTCGGCGGACCGGGCGGGGCTCCTCACGGGTGTGCTCAGACGTCGATGCGCTGTCCGGGCACGATCAGGTCGGGATCGGCGCCGAGGACGGCCCGGTTGGCGGTGTAGAGGCGCTGCCAGGTCGTGCCGTGGCGGGCGGCGATCGCGCTCAGGGTGTCGCCCGGGCGGACGGTGTAGTCGCCGCGGGAGGCGCCGCGGTTCGGGTGGCCGGCCGGACGCCCCGGTGCCTTCGCGGGGGCTGCCTCGGGGGCCGGCTCGGGAGCAGTCTTCGGCGTGGCCGTCGAGGGAGCGGACCGCGCGGCCGAGCCGGTCGGGACGGCGGGGGCGCCCGGGGCGCTTCCCTGGGCTCCGGCCCGCGCCGAGCAGGTGGGCCAGGCGCCCCACCCCTGGGCCCGCTGGACCTTGGCGGCCACGCTGATCTGCTGGGGCTTCGAGGCCCCGTCTGCGGTCGGCGCGTAGGCCGTGCCGCCGTAGGCACGCCAGGTGCCGGCGGAGAACTGCAGTCCGCCGTAGTACCCGTTGCCGGTGTCGATGTGCCAGTTGCCGCCGCTCTCGCACTGGGCGATGCGGTCCCACACCCCGCCGTCCGCCGCCGCGGCGCCGCCGGTCGCGGCCAGGACCCCGAGGGGCGCGAGCAGCGCCGCGCCGGCGAGGACCGCCGTCGTGCGGACCGGGGTCCGGCGGGAGTTGTCATGGGTGTTGCCGGCACATGAGGACATGGAGTTCCCTCTCCACGGACCCGGGCTCCCCCGGAGCGGGACGCCCCGCGCCGCGCGTCGTACGCGGTCGTCGCGTCCCGCCCCGTCCGCCGGCGGTGGTGGTGCTGTGAGCCGTCTGAATGCGGCCGGCGGACTACCCAAGCGGTGCTCGTTGCACACGGCGGAGCAATGTAGGGAGCCGGTCCGCCCGGCAGCAAGCATCTGCCTGTCGTTCCAGGCCAGTTCGCCATTACCTTGGGTATCGGCGATTTCCGGACACCCACTTCATTCGCCGATTTCATGATTTGTCGACCAGCCGCACCGGTACCCTGTGACCCAGTTCACCGCCTCAACTCCCTTCCTACTGCACGTACTTGACTCAGAGTGCCAGGTTCCACACACAGCGTGACCCTGCGGGTCGCCGGTCGGATTCCGTTCGTCATGGGGCGTGACTCCCGCCACAGATCGCCCGTTGTCTTCTTCATGAGCCCGGGAGCCACCCGGTTCACGGAGCGGGAGCCACCCGGCCCCGCCACGCACCACATCCCGAGGGAGCCCCCCGTGCCGCGCATGCTCGACGTCAGCGACGAGGTACGCGCCGAGATCGGCGACGAAGAAGCCGCCCGGCTGCTCGCCGGCGAGAACGCCCCCGGCGGTTACGACTGCACGTCCTGCCGCACGCAGGGCGACTCGGACCAGGAGCGCACCAGCACCGTTCTGTTCATCGGTGACGAGACCGCCGTCCTCGCGTTCGCCCACGCCTCCTGCCTGCCCTCGCAGGTCGTCCAGGTCACCGAGGAGCAACTCCGGGGCGCGGTGCGGTCCATCACCGGCGACACCGTCGACCTGGAGCCCGACAAGATCATGCCCGAGCAGGCCGTGCTCGGCGTGACCAGCGGACTCGTCCTGATCGCCGGGGAGTTGCACCCGGCCCTGGTCGTCGAGCCGACCGCGCCGGTCGTGCGCCCCGGGGAGACCGGCCTCGGCGACGACTTCCTGCCGCTGCTCATCGAACAGGGCTTCATGCCGCTGACCGCGATCGAGTCCGCGCCGGGCGTCCTGCACGGCTGGTCCGTGCTGCTCGCCGCGGGCCGGCTGCACGCGGTGCTCCAGCCGGGCGCCGACGGCGGTCCCCCGGTGGCCTGGTGGCAGGCGCACCAGCCGCTCCAGGTCACCGAGAGCTGGCGGGCGGCCGCCAACAAGCACCAGCAGGTGCTGATGTTCGCGGCTCCGGTGGGCTCGATCGGGCGGCAGCCGCGGGAGGACCTGCTGCGCGGCGCGCTGGACAAGGCCGCGGCCAACGGGAAGCTGGTCGCGGCGGCGCTGCCGCTGGCGGGCACCTGAGCACGGCGGGCCCGGGAGGCGGGCGAACGCGGCCCGCGAAGGCCCCCGGGCCACGCCCCCACACCCCCGGCGACGCCCCCTGCCGGCAAAACCCCACGTCGGCAGCGGCCCCGCGCCCCGGAGGCATGCGGTACGCCCGCATCCCCTGAGGGCCGGGGTCGTTTGGACATACGTGCACGCATACGACGTCTCCCGCCGCCAGCCCCTCCCGTCGATCCCGTCCGCGCGGCCGGCCCAGGATCACCAGGGCGGCCCCTCGGCCACGCCGATCTACGACGCGCTCTACGCCGAGTACGTCAGGTCCTTCCGCTCGCTGCCGGGTGACCGCAGCGGCGAGGAGGATCTGGGCTTCACCGCCTTCGGGAACCTCCCGTACGCCGCGGGCTCGTTCGGCGGTCACCGCTCGGGGTCGTTCAGCAGCTCGTACAGCGCCTACAGCGCGGGCGCCCACAGCGCCCGCCACACGGCGGCGCAGCAGCAGTCGCCGTGGCAGCGCGTCGGCCAGCTCGGGCAGGCCGGCCAGCAGGGCAACGGGCTGCACCACGTCCCGGCGGCGCTGCCGCCCGGTCCACGCCGGGGCCTGTGACATGCGGGAAGGGCGGCCCCGGTCGGGGCCGCCCTTCCCGCATGTCAGGGGCTACTACTTCTTCGCGCCGCGCTTCTCGCGGACCCGCACCGAGATGTGGATCGGGGTGCCCTCGAAGCTGAACTCCTCACGCAGCCGGCGCTCGACGAAGCGCCGGTAGCCCGCCTCGATGAAGCCGGAGGCGAAGAGCACGAACCGCGGCGGCTTGGTGCCGGCCTGGGTGCCGAACAGGATGCGCGGCTGCTTGCCGCCCCGGATCGGGTGCGGGTGCGCGGCGACCAGCTCGCCGAGGAAGGCGTTCAGGCGGCCCGTGGGCACCCGGGTCTCCCAGCCGGCCAGGGCGGTCTCGATCGCCGGGACCAGCTTCTCCATGTGCCGCCCGGTGCGCGCCGAGACGTTGACCCGGGGCGCCCAGGCGACCTGGGCGAACTCGGTCTCGATCTCCCGCTCCAGGTAGTAGCGGCGCTCCTCGTCGAGGTTGTCCCACTTGTTGTAGGCGATGACGAGCGCGCGGCCCGCCTCGACGGCCATGGTGACGATGCGCTGGTCCTGCACGGAGATGGACTCGGAGGCGTCGATGAGGATGACGGCCACCTCCGCCTTCTCCAGGGCGGCCGCGGTGCGCAGCGAGGCGTAGTAGTCGGCGCCCTGCTGGAGGTGGACGCGCTTGCGGATGCCCGCCGTGTCGACGAACTTCCAGGTCGTGCCGCCCAGGTCGATCAGCTCGTCGACGGGATCGCGGGTGGTGCCGGCGACCTCGTTGACGACGACGCGCTCCTCACCGGCCACCTTGTTCAGCAGCGAGGACTTGCCGACGTTGGGGCGGCCGATCAGGGCGATGCGGCGCGGTCCGCCGGTCGCCGTGCCGAAGGTCTGCTCGGGCGCCTCCGGCAGCGCCTCCAGGACGGCGTCGAGCATGTCGCCGGTGCCGCGGCCGTGCAGCGCGGAGACCGGGTGCGGCTCGCCGAGCCCGAGGCCCCAGAGGTACGCCGCGTCGGCCTCGCCGCTCAGGCCGTCGACCTTGTTGGCGGCGAGGACCACGGGCTTGCCCGCCTTGCGCAGAAGTCGTACGACGGCCTCGTCGGTGTCGGTCGCGCCGACCTTGGCGTCGACGACGAACACGACCGCGTCGGCGGCCTCGATGGCGTACTCGGCCTGCGCGGCCACGGAGGCGTCGATGCCGAGGACGTCCTGCTCCCAGCCGCCGGTGTCGACCAGCTTGAACCGGCGGCCGGCCCACTCGGCCTCGTAGGTCACGCGGTCGCGGGTGACGCCGGGCTTGTCCTCCACGACGGCCTCACGGCGGCCGATGATGCGGTTCACCAGAGTCGACTTGCCGACGTTCGGGCGGCCGACGACGGCCAGGACGGGCAGCGGTCCGTGACCGGCCTCGTCGATGGCGCCCTCGACGTCCTCGACGTCGAAGCCCTCCTCCGCGGCGAGCTCCATGAACTCCGCGTACTCGGCGTCGCCGAGCGCTCCGTGCTCGTGCCCCCCGGCCGGGCCGTCGGGCTGGATGTGGTCGTTCATGAAGTCCGTACCTCGTCGTTCATCGTGGTGATCGGTGGAACGCCCCGTTCTCGGGTGATCCACTACTCAAGTGTCGCCTAGCGGCCGGTCAGGCGCCTGGCGTTGTCCAGGTGTGCGGTGAGCTGCTTCTGGATGCGCTCGGTCGCCTCGTCCAGCGCCGTGCGGGTGCGCCGCCCGCTGCCGTCGCCCGCCTCGAACGGGTCGCCGAAGACCACGTCGACGCGGCTGCGCAGCGGAGGCAGCCCCTTCATCAACCGCCCGGGGCGTTCGGAACTTCCCAGTACGGCGACCGGGACGACCGGCGCGCCGCTGCGCACGGCGAAGTAGGCGAGCCCGGCGCGCAGCGAGGCGAAGTCGCCCTCACCCCGGCTGCCCTCCGGGAAGATGCCGAGGACGCCCCCATTGTCCAGCACGCCCAGGGCCCGGGTGATGGCGGTGCGGTCGGTGGTGTCCCGGTCGACCTTCACCTGCCCGATGGCGAGCAGGAACGGGTCGAGCGGGCCGATGAAGGCTTCCTTCTTGATCAGGAAGTGCGTCGGCCGGGGTGCCACGCCCATGACCATCGGGCCGTCGATGTTGTGCGAGTGGTTGACGGCGAAGATCGCCGGGCCGCTCGCCGGCACCTTCCAGGCGCCCAGCACGCGCGGCCGCCACAGCCCGTACATCAGGCCGACGCCGATGCGCCGGCCGACCTCGGCGCCCCGCGCCGACGGCAGTTCGGTCACTTCGCGGCCCGCTTCTCCTCGACGAGGGTGACGACGCACTCGATGACCTGCGTGAGTGTGAGGTCGGTGGTGTCCACCTCGACCGCGTCGTCCGCCTTGGCGAGCGGCGAGGTCTTGCGGGTGGAGTCGGCCGCGTCCCGCTTGACCAAGGCCTCGCGGGTGGCGTGGACGTCGGCGCCCTTCAGCTCGCCGCTGCGGCGGGCGGCCCGCGCCTCCGGGGAGGCGGTGAGGAAGACCTTGAGGTCGGCGTCGGGCAGCACGGTCGTGCCGATGTCGCGGCCCTCGACGACGATGCCCTGCTCGGCGGCCGCGGCGGCCTGGCGCTGGAGTTCGGTGATCCGGGCGCGCACCTCGGGCACCGCGCTGACCGCGCTGACCTTGGAGGTGACGTCCTGGGTGCGGATCGAGCCGGCCACGTCCACGCCGTCGACGGTGATCGTCGGGTCGGCCGGGTCGGTCCCGGAGACGATCTCCGGCTTGCCGGCGACGGCGGCGATCGCGGTCGGGTCGTCTATGTCGATCCCGTTGGTGACCATCCACCACGTGATCGCCCGGTACTGGGCGCCGGTGTCCAGGTAGCTCAGGCCGAGCTGCGCGGCCACGGCCTTCGACGTGCTCGACTTACCCGTGCCGGAGGGGCCGTCGATGGCGACAATGACTGCGGCGCGTTCCACTGTGGGGGCACCTTCCTGATCCGGGGTGGCGGGTGGGGGCGGACGATGCCCCCGACAAGGTTACCGGGCGCGCGTCACTCGTCCGGCCGCCCGGTCGCCCCCGGCCCTACTGCCGCAGCGCCCAGCCCCGCTCCCGCAGCGCCGCCGTGAGGACCGGCGCCGCCTTGGGCTCCACCATCAGCTGCACCAGACCGGCCTGCTGCCCGGTCGCATGCTCGATGCGTACGTCCTCGATGTTGACGCCGGCCATGCCCGCGTCCGCGAAGATGCGGGCCAGCTGACCCGGCTGGTCGTCGATGAGGACGGCCACGACCTCGTACGCCCGCGGGGCCGAGCCGTGCTTGCCGGGGACGCGGACCTGGCCGGCGTTCCCGCGCCGCAGGACGTCCCGGATGCCAGCGGTGCCCTCCTGGCGTTTGGCCTCGTCGGAGGACTGCAGGGCGCGCAGCGCCCGGACCGTCTCGTCGAGGTCGGCGGAGACGTCGGCGAGGAGGTCGGCGACCGGTCCCGGGTTCGCGGAGAGGATGTCGATCCACATCCGGGGGTCGGAGGCGGCGATCCGGGTCACGTCCCGGATGCCCTGCCCGCACAGCCGTACGGCCGCCTCCTCGGCGTCCTCCAGCCGGGCGGCGACCATGCTGGACACCAGGTGGGGCATGTGGGAGACGAGGGCGACGGCACGGTCGTGGGCGTCGGCGTCCATCACCACGGGCACCGCCCGGCAGTGCGAGACCAGCTCCAGCGCGAGGTTCAGCACCTCGGTGTCGGTGTCGCGGGTGGGGGTCAGCACCCAGGGGCGGCCCTCGAACAGGTCGGCGGTCGCGGCCAGCGGGCCCGACTTCTCCCGGCCGGACATGGGATGGCTGCCGATGTACGCCGACAGGTCGAGGCCGAGGGCCTCCAGTTCGCGGCGCGGGCCCCCCTTGACGCTGGCCACGTCGAGGTAGCCGCGTGCCGTGCCCCGGCGCATGGTGTCGGCGAGCACGCGGGCGACGTGGGCCGGTGGGGCCGCGACGATCGCGAGGTCGACGGGACCCTCGGGCGCGCTGTCCAGGCCGGCGCCCAGCGCGGCGGCGGTGCGGGCCTGCTCCGGGTCGTGGTCGGCGAGGTGCACGACGACGCCCCGCTGCGTCAGGGCCAGGGCGGCGGAGGTGCCGATGAGGCCGGTCCCGAGGACGAGCGCGGTCCTCACTGGGCGATGTCCCTGCGCAGGGCGGCCGCGGCACCGAGGTAGACATGGGCGATGTCGGCGCGGGAGCGGTCGGACTCGACGTGGGCGAGGACGCGGACCACCCGGGGCATGGCGCCCTCGATGTCCAGTTCCTGGGCGCAGATCAGCGGCACGTCCACGATGCCGAGCTTGCGGGCCGCGGCCGCCGGGAAGTCGCTGTGCAGGTCGGGCGTCGCCGTGAACCAGATGCTGATCAGGTCGTCGGCGGTCAGCTCGTTGCGCTCCAGGACGGCCGTGAGCAGGGCACCGACCTGCTCGTCCATGTGGCCGGCCTCGTCCCGCTCCAGCTGGACGGCCCCCCTGACCGCTCGTACCGCCACGGCGCTGCTCCTTGCTGGTGTGCGTGTTCTTCCCTGGTCCGTCCAGCGTAGTCAGCCCGCGCGGGACCGGTGCGCGGCGCCCGCCCGCTGAGACGGCCGGGGCGGGCGGGGCGCAGGGGGGAACCGGCGGGAGTGCCGGGTCCATCGCGGGGGCGAGAACGCCTCCGTGCGCCTCTGGACGCCGGGCCGCCGGTCCGCTCTGATGGCAGGACACCCGCCTCGGGGGAGGCCCGTCATGAAACGCTCCGGACCACTGCTCACCCTGCTCGCGGGACTGCTGCTCGGCCTGTTCATGCTGTCGCTCAACGCGACGACGGGGACGAGGAGCGCCTCGACCTCCTACCGCGAGGAGGCGCCGACGGCCACGGCGTCACCCTCGGCCGCCCCGTCCCCGTCCCCGTCCGCCTCGAAAACCCCCGCGCAGCCGCCGCCGGTGAAGTCGCCCGTGCGGTCACCGGTGAAGTCGCCGGTGGTGGACGCCGACTACGCGGGCCGTACCGACGACGGCTCCTCGGCCGTCTCCGTGTCGGTGCGCGACGGCCGGGCGATCGCCTACTTCTGCGACGGCCACGACACGGAGTCGTGGCTGAGGGGCGCGGTGCGCGAGGACGGCCGGATGCGGCTGACCGACGGGCACGGCGCCGCCCTGACCGGCACGCTCCAGGGCGGCCGGCGCCTGCGCGGCAGCGTCGACATCGACGGCGGCCACCACGCCTTCACCGCGGACCGGGCGAAGAAGCCCTCGGGGCTGTACCGCGCGACCGCCACCGTCCGCGGGGCGAAGGTCGACGGCGGCTGGATCGTCCTGGCGGACGGCACGCAGGTCGGCGTCCTCACCCGGGGCGGCAAGCCCTCCCCCGCTCCGCGCATCGACCCGGCGACCGGCGTGGTGACCGTGGACGGTCGGAAGCTCACGGCACACCCCGTCACCCCCTGAACCCTCCGGGAGCCGCTCATGACCGCCGACCCGAACGCCGCCACCCAGAGCTTCCCCCCGCCCCGGCCCACCGCCCCGCACCCCGCCCGCTACCTGGTCCCGGCCCTCGTCGCCGCCGCGGTGGCGGTCGCCCTGGGCGTCTACGGCAAGGTCCACGACCCGGCGGGCACCGCGTTCAACCTCGCGGGGTTCAGCAGCACCGGGGCGGTGAAGTCGTGGCTGGCGTCCGTCGCGTTCCTCTTCGCGCTCGTGCAGCTCGTGTCGGCGCTGATGGTGTACGGCAGGCTGCCGGGTCCCCGCTGGGCAGCCACGCTGCACCGCTGGTCGGGCCGGGCGGCCTTCCTGGTGGCCGTGCCGGTCGCGGTGCACTGCCTGTACGCGCTGGGCTACCAGACGTACGAGACGCGGGTGATGTGGCACTCCCTCCTGGGTTGCTTCTTCTTCGGTGTCTTCAGTGCCAAGATGCTGCTGCTCCGCTCGGAGCGACTTCCCGGCTGGCTGCTGCCGCTCGTCGGCGGGCTGGTGTTCGCCGCCCTCACCGTCGTCTGGCTGACCTCGGCCCTCTGGTTCTTCCGCACCTTCGGAGTGACGACATGACCCAGCACCCGGCGCGCCGCGCGGTCCTCCTCGCGGCGGGCACGGCGGCCCTGACCGCGGGCTGCAGCAAGTACGGCGGCGACGACGGCGGTTCCTCCGGTGCCACCAGCGGCCAGGAGCTGGCCCGGACGGCCGACATCCCGGTCGGCGGCGGCACGATCTTCGCCGACGAGAAGGTCGTCGTCACCCAGCCGAAGAAGGGCGAGTTCAAGGCCTTCTCCAACATCTGCACGCACGCGCAGTGCCCGGTGGCGAGCGTGTCGGACGGCACCATCAACTGCACCTGCCACGGCAGCAGGTTCCACATCGCCGACGGTTCGGTGGCGCACGCTCCGGCGACGCAGCCGCTGCCCGAGAAGAAGATCACCGTGCAGGGCGACTCGATCCGCCTGGCCTGAGGGCCGCGCGCCCGGGGAGCCGGGCGGCACCCGTCGTCAGGCGTCCCAGAGCGCCCCGAGCGTCGCCAGCTCGCTCTGGTACTCGATGCGGTCGGCCCACGCGGCCGGCCAGGCGTCGGCGCCCAGGTAGGCGCCCGCGAAAGCGCCGGTGAGACAGGCGATCGAGTCCGAGTCGCCGGAGGTGCAGGCGGCGCGGCGCAGGGCCGTCACCGGCTCGTCGGGGAACAGCAGGAAGCACAGCAGACCGGTCGCCAGGGCCTCCTCGGCTATCCAGCCCTCCCCGGTGGCCAGGCACGGGTCGTCCTCGGGCGAGACGCCGCCCACGGCGGTCTCCAGCCGCCCCAGAATCTCCAGGCACTCGTCCCAGCCGCGGGAGATGAAGTGCGTCGCGCTGGGGTCGTGTGCCCGGGTCCACAGATCTCCGAGCCAGCGCTGGTGGTAGTGCTCGCGGTTCTCCTCGGCGTACGCGCGCAGCAGCCCGACGAGTGCGGCCGGCTCGGCGCCCTGGGCGAGCAGGCGTACGGCATGGGCGGTGAGGTCGGACGCGGCGAGCGCGGTCGGGTGCCCGTGCGTGAGCCCGGACTGCAACTGGGCGGCGCCGGCCCGCTGTTCCTCACTGAGGCCGGAGATCAGGCCGAGGGGCGCCACCCGCATGTTGGCGCCGCACCCCTTGGAGCCGATCTGGCTCGCCTCCTGCCAGGGGCGGTCCTCGGCCTTCAGCAGGTTGCAGGCGACCAGGCAGGTGCGTCCGGGGGCACGGTTGTTCTCCGGGGACTGGTACCAGTTCACGAACTCCTCCCGCACCGGCCGCTCGAGCCGTTTGGGCCCCAGCAACCCCCGGTCCATGGCGGAACGCAGTCCCCGCCCCAGTGCCAGCGTCATCTGCGTGTCGTCGCTGACGATCGCCGGCGTCAGCAGCTCCATCTCCCGCCACGGGCCGAACTTGGCGAGGATCGACGGCACGTCGTTGAACTCGGTCGGGAAGCCGAGCGCGTCCCCGAGGGCGAGGCCCAGCAGGGCCCCGCTCGCGGCGCGCTTGTGGGTGTTGGGTGTGCTGGCGCTCATGAGGGTGGGCCTTCCCGGGGCGGTCGGAGCAGAGGCGGATGCAGGGTGGTGGCCGCCCCTGCGCGGTACAGCGCGGCGGGTTTGCCGCGGCCGCCGGTCAGGCGGGCCGCACCCGGCACCGGTTCGACGAAGCCGGGGGTGGTGAGCACCTTGCGCCGGAAGTTGGGCCGGTCGAGCGCGGTGCCCCACACGCTCTCGTAGACCTGCCGGAGCTCACCGAGCGTGAACTCGGGCGGGCAGAAGGCGGTGGCGAGAGACGTGTACTCGAACTTGCCGCCGACGCGGTCGTGGGCGTCGCCGAGGATCACGTCGTGGTCGAAGGCGAGCGGTCCCGTCTTGTCGTACGGCGTCCAGCGGGCCCGCGCCGCGTCGCCGCCGCCGTGCGGCTCGGGCGCGTCGGGCAGCAGCGCGGCGAACGCCACGGACACGACCCGCATCCGGGGGTCGCGGCCGGGCTCGCTGTAGGTCCGCAGCTGCTCCAGGTGCAGCCCGGAGACGTCCGACAGGCCGGTCTCCTCGGCGAGTTCACGCCGGGCGGCGGTCTCCGCGGACTCCTCGGGCAGCACGAAACCCCCGGGAAGCGCCCACCGCCCGGCATACGGCTGCTGTCCGCGTTCGACGAGCAGGACGTGCAACTCGCCCTCGCGCAGGGTGAGGACGGCGAGGTCGACGGTGAGGGCGAACGGCTCGAAGGCGTGCTTGTCGTAACCCTCGGGCACCGGTCCACGCTGGCTCACGCCCCCACCCCCTTCACAGCCCCCGACTAAGAGTCAGGTCGACTATAAAGGGGTGGGGGTGGCCCCACAAGGCCTGGCGCCCGCCTCGGGCCGGGGCGAGCGCCGCCACCAGCGCGCCCACCGCGGCGGCTCCCGCCGAGATCCACAGCGCCGGCCCGCCCCCCTCGACGAAGGCGTCCGCCGAGCCGTAGCCGCCGTACCGGGAGAACACGGCCGCCGCGATCACGATCCCGAACACCCCGCCCAGCTCCCGCAGCGCCATGCTGACCCCGGCCGCGACCCACGCGTCGGCGGGCGGCACGGAGGCGGTCACGGCGTTGGCGGCGGTGGGGAACACCATGGAGATCCCCACGCCGGAGATGACCAGGGGCACGATCAGGTCCCCGTAGGCGAGACCCGGCTCGACCCGCCAGGCCGTCAGCCCGTAGCCGACGACCTGGAGCAGCAGGCCGTCCAGCATGAAGGGCCGGTTGCCGAACCGGTCCGCGAGCGTGCCCGCGACCGGCGCGACCAGCAGGGACATGCCGGTCCACACCAGAATCCGCACCCCCGCCTCCAGCGGGGAGTCGCCGAGCCCGGTCTGGAACAGCTGCGAGATCGGACGTCGCGGTCGGCGGCGCCGTCCGGCTCGACGACGAGGTCCTCCTGCGGCGCGATTTCGCCGAGGCGGGCCCGCGCGCGCTGGAGGCTGCTCTTCGCGGACGCCGTCGAGACGCCGAGGAGGTCGGCGACCGCCGGCGCCCGCCACACCAGTACGTCCCGCAGGATGAGCACGGCCCGCTGCCGGGCGGGCAGGTGCTGGAGCGCCGCGACCAGCGCCAGGCGCACACTGCCCCTGGCCGCCACCAGGCCCGCGGGATCGGGCAGGGAGTCGGGCAGCGGCTGGAGCCACGGAACGTCCGTCGCCGGGGCCGGCAGCGGCTCCTCGGGCGCCTGTGACGGCCCGCCGAGCCCGGAGGACAGGGGACGCGGCGCGCACGGCTGTCCAGCGCCGTCAGACACGTGTTGGTGGCGATCCGGTGCAGCCAGGTCCGCAGGGACGCCCGGCCCTCGTACCCGTCGTAGGACCGCCAGGCCCGCAGGTACGTCTCCTGCACCAGGTCCTCGGCCTCGTCGACCGAGCCCAGCACGCGGTAGCAGTGCGCCAGCAGTTCCCTGCGGTACGGACCCGTCAGCCGCGCGAACTCCTCGCGGTCGGTGGTCGGCACGGTCATCCCCGCTCCCGCCGTCACCGGTACGGAGGTACGGACCGGCGCGAGGGGGAAAACGAATCGGCCGGAGGCGGCCGGGCTCCCGGAGGGCGGGCCCGCACCCGGGCCCGCTCCGTGGGAGCCGGCCGGCGTGCGGGACCGCCGGAGTCCGCCGGGTCCGCCGGTCCTAGAGGTCGACTTCCTTCATCAGCATGCCGACCTCCGTGTTGGACAGCCGCCGCAGCCAGCCCGACTTCTGGTCGCCCAGGGTGATCGGGCCGAAGGCCACGCGCACCAGCTTGTCGACCGGGAAGCCGGCCTCGGCCAGCATGCGGCGCACGATGTGCTTGCGGCCCTCGTGCAGGGTCACCTCGACGAGGTAGTTCTTGCCGGTCTGCTCGACGACCCGGAAGTGGTCGGCCTTGGCGTAGCCGTCCTCCAGCTGGATGCCGTTCTTGAGCTGCTTGCCCAGGTCGCGCGGGATCGGGCCGACGATGTGCGCGAGGTAGACCTTCTTCACGCCGTACTTGGGGTGGGTCAGCCGGTGCGCCAGCTCGCCGTGGTTGGTGAGCAGGATCACGCCCTCGGTCTCGGTGTCGAGCCGTCCGACGTGGAACAGCCGCGTCTCGCGGTTGGTCACGTAGTCGCCGAGGCACTGCCGGCCCTCGGTGTCCTCCATCGTGGAGACGACACCGGCCGGCTTGTTCAGCGAGAAGAACTGGTACGTCTGGGTGGCGACGGTCAGGCCGTCGACCTTGACCTCGTCGTGCTCCGGGTCGACCCGCTTGCCCTGCTCCAGCACGATCTCGCCGTTGACCTCGACCCGGGCCTGCTCGATCAGCTCCTCGCAGGCCCGCCGGGAGCCGTACCCGGCGCGCGCCAGGATCTTCTGCAGCCGCTCGCCCTCCTGCTCGGCGCCCGGGAAGGTCTTGGGCAGCTTGATGTCCTTCTTGCCCGCGTACCGCTCGCGGTTGCGCTCCTCGGCGCGCACCTCGTACTCGCGGGAGGTGGCCGGCACCGAACGGCCGCGCCCGGTGCCCTGGCCCTGCTTGGGTCCGCCCTTGGCGCCGCCGCGCGCGGAGGCCCCGCGCCCCGACTTCGGGCCCTCGTGGGTGGCGCCGGAGCCCACGTCGTAGCGACGCTCCTCGGGGCGGGGCTTGCTGGGGCGCTGCCCCTGCTTGTCGTCGCGGGCGTTGCCGGCGCCGCGCTGGCTACCGCGGCCACCGCTGCTCCCGGCGCTGGCCCCGCCGCGGCCACCGCTGCTCCCGCCGCGGCCGCCGCCACTCCCGCCGCGGCCGCCGCTGTTGCCACCACGGCTCCCGCCGTTGTTTCCGCTGCTGTTCCTGCCGCTGCTTCGCATCAAAGTTCCGTCTGGTCGTCTGCGTCGTCTGTCCCCGGGGCATCGGGTGCGTCCGGGTCGAACGACAGAACTCCCTCCTGCGTCTCCGCCTCGATCGCCTCAGCCTCCGGGAGGAAGGGCGCGAGCTCCGGGAGTTCGTCCAGGCCGCGCAGGCCCATCCGTTCCAGGAAGTAGTTCGTCGTCGTGTACAGGATCGCACCTGTTTCGGGTTCCGTGCCCGCCTCCTGGACCAGACCGCGTTGCAGGAGGGTGCGCATCACGCCGTCGCAGTTGACTCCGCGGACCGCGGAGACCCGGCTGCGGCTGACCGGCTGGCGGTAGGCGACGACCGCGAGCGTCTCCAGCGCCGCCTGGGTGAGCCGGGCCTGCTGGCCGTCCAGGACGAAGCCCTCGACGGCCGCCGCGAACTCGGGCCGGGAGTAGAAGCGCCAGCCGCCGGCCACGAGCCGCAGTTCGAAACCGCGGCCCTGCACGGTGTACTCGTCGGCCAGTTCCCGCAGCGCGTCCGCGATCCGGCGCCGGGGCCGCTGGAGGATTCTGGCGAGGTGCTCCTCGGTCGCGGGCTCGTCGACGACCATCAGGACGGCCTCCAGAGCGGGCTTGAGGTCGAGGTCGGCGACGGTGCGCGACCCCGCGGGTACGTCGGTGGTCTCCTCGCTCACGCCTTCTCCTCCTCGGGCGGTCCGGACTCCTCCGGCTCCTGGGGCGGCCGGTCGAACTCGTCGGTCACCACGGGCCCGGCTTCC
Source organism: Streptomyces sp. NPDC005574 (assembly GCF_040605435.1). Taxonomy (NCBI): domain Bacteria; kingdom Bacillati; phylum Actinomycetota; class Actinomycetes; order Kitasatosporales; family Streptomycetaceae; genus Streptomyces; species Streptomyces sp. NPDC005574. The sequence goes on along the minus strand of NZ_JBEXCW010000022.1, from coordinate 28,674 downwards.
CCCGCCCCGCCGGTCCAGCGCACGAGCAGCTCGCCGAGGGCGATCTCCTGGTCGAGCGCCACCGCCTTCTCGCGGTACAGCTCCAGCAGGGCGAGGAAGCGGGCCACGACGGTGAGGGTGTCCTCGGTGTCCTCCACGAGCACCCGGAAACTCGCCTCGCCGAGTTCCCTGAGCCGAGCGACCACGATCCCGGCCTGCTCCTGCACGCTGACCAGCGGCGCGTGGATGTGGTCGACGTACACCTGCGGCCTGGGCCGGGGCTGCATCGCCTTCACGGCGAGTCTCGCGAAGCCCTCGGGGCCGATGCTGATGACGACCTCGGGCAGCAGCTGCGCGTGGTGGGGTTCCAGCCCGACGGTACGGGGGTAGCGCCGGGCCTCCTCGTCGAGGCGGCGGTTGAGGATGTCGGCGATCTGTTTGTACGCGCGGTACTGCAGCAGCCGGGCGAAGAGCAGGTCCCGGGCCTCCAGGAGCGCGAGGTCGGCCTCGTCCTCGACCTCGGCGGCGGGCAGCAGCCGGGCCGCCTTCAGGTCCAGCAGGGTGGCGGCCACGACCAGGAACTCGGTCGTCTGGTCCAGGTCCCAGTCCGGCCCCATGGCCCTGATGTGCGCCATGAACTCGTCGGTCACCTTGGACAGGGCGACCTCGGTGACGTCCAGCTTGTGCTTCGAGATCAGCTGGAGGAGCAGGTCGAAGGGCCCCTCGAAGTTGGCGAGCCGCACCGTGAAGACGCCGTCACCGGGCTCCTCGGCCCCGCCTCCACGAACCGGGCCCTCCACGGGGGCGTCGACGGACGCGGGCGCCGGCGGGTCCGGAACCGGGGCCGCCGGCACCTTGGGCGCCGGAAGCCGGACCTCGGGTTCCGGTCCGCCGGCCCCGGCTGCCGCCTCGACTCCGGCGGGCGGGCCCTCGGCCCCGGCGGCTGCTTCGACGCCGGCGGGAGGGACCTCGGGTGCGGGAAGCCGGACCTCGGGTGCGGGACGCCGGACCTCGGGTGCGGGACGCCGGACCTCGGGTGCGGGACGCCGGACCTCGGGTGCGGGACGCCGGGGGTCGGGCGCCGGAAGCCGGACCTCGGGTGCGGGAAGCCGGACCTCGGGTTCCGGTCCGCCGGCCCCGGCTGCCGCCTCGACTCCGGCGGGCGGGCCCTCGGCCCCGGCGGGCGCCCCGGCTTCCCCGCCGGGCGGCGGGCCCTCGGGCTCCGGGGGCTCCTCCGGTACGACGGCCTCGGGTCCCGGCGTGGTCCCCGGTCCCCTCCCCAGCGCACGCCGACGGCCGGCAAAGGCGCCGGGGACGGAGGCGGGGGCGGAAGAGTCGTTCGAGGTCATGGCCCCCGCAGGCTACCGCTACCGCCCGCGCAGCCGCCGTACGAGAATGCTCGCGTCTCCCCGGGACTCCAGATCGGCCAGCACCACGGCGACCGCCTCGCGGACGATCCGGCCGCGGTCCACGGCGAGCCCGTGCTCACCCCGGAGCACCAGCCGCGCGTGCTCCAGGTCCATCAGTTCCTCGGCCGAGACGTACACCGTGATCTTCTCGTCATGGCGTTCGCGGCCACTGGGGCGGCGCGAGGGCGCCCGGCCGCGCTTGCGGGACTGGCCCGCGGCAGAACCTTCCTGCGCGTCCTGACGTGGTCCGGAGCGGTCCGCGCCACGGCTGCGGGACTCCCCGGAGTCGGCGTCGGCGGCGACGTGTTCCGCGCCCTCGCCGTCACCGCCCCGCACGGGCACGGACTGCGGTGCGTCCTCCCCGGCCGCCACCCCGTCGCTCTCCCCCGCGGGAGCGGGCACCCGGGCCTCGCCGTTGGCCCCCCGCCGGGGAGTGGACGCCTGGAGCGCCATCCCCCCTGTCGTACGGAACAGTTCGTCGGCCCCCGGCAGACTCACTCGGCGTGACACCGGGCGAGCACCTCCCTGGCGAGCTGGCGATAGGCGGCGGCACCGACGGAGTTGGAGGCGTACGTGGTGATCGGCTCACCGGCGACCGTGGTCTCCGGGAAGCGGACCGTGCGCCCGATGACCGTGTGGTAGACGTGGTCGTCGAAGGCCTCGACCACCCGCGCGAGCACCTCACGGCTGTGCACCGTGCGGGAGTCGTACATGGTCGCGAGGATGCCGTCGAGTTCCAGCTCGGGGTTGAGCCGCTCCTGGACCTTCTCGATGGTCTCGGTCAGCAGCGCCACACCGCGCAGCGCGAAGAACTCGCACTCGAGCGGCACGATCACCTTGTGCGCGGCGGTCAGCGCGTTGACCGTGAGCAGACCCAGCGAGGGCTGGCAGTCGATCACGATGTAGTCGTAGTCGGCCATCAGCGGCTTGAGCGCCCGCTGCAGGGTGGACTCGCGCGCGACCTCGCTGACCAGTTGGACCTCGGCGGCGGACAGGTCGATGTTGCTGGGCAGCAGGTCCATGTTGGGGACCGCCGTCTTGAGGAGGACCTCGTCGGCCGCCATGCCCCGCTCCATGAGCAGGTTGTAGACGGTGAGGTCGAGCTCCATCGGGTTGACACCGAGACCCACCGACAGCGCGCCCTGCGGGTCGAAGTCCACGAGCAGCACACGGCGGCCGTACTCCGCGAGCGCGGCACCCAGGTTGATGGTCGACGTGGTCTTGCCGACGCCGCCCTTCTGGTTGCACATCGCGATGATCTTCGCGGGTCCGTGGTCCGTCAGCGGCCCGGGGATCGGGAAGTACGGCAGCGGACGCCCGGTCGGGCCCACGCGCTCACGGCGCTGGCGGGCGGCGTCGGGGGCGAGTGTGGCCGCGTACTCGGGATCGGGCTCGTACTCGGCGTCGGGGTCGTAGAAGTGCCCCTCGGGCAGTTCGTCGTAGGCGGCGAAATGGTTGTGGGGCGTGCCACTTCCGTCGCCGACCGTGGCGTTCACGTGATGGCCATCCATGCTCTGGTGTGCTGACTGAGTCACCCCTGAGGTCCGGTGACTCTGGCGGGCTGCGAAGGTGCGCACTGCGACGGAGCCGACAGCCTCGAACCCCTCGGGGTCCTGGCCCCGTGCAGGCATTCCTGGTTGACCACCCCCGGGAGAAAATGTCGACTCATTCACAAGTCGTCTTACCTCCTTGGAGACCAGGAAACTTCTAGACAGGTCAGCGAAACACCATGCCGACGGTTGGCGACTCTATGGCGTGTCGGGCGTCCGCAGCAACACAATCCGCCGGACCCGGCAGGATGTGTCGGCAATGAAACATCCCTCTGTCAAGGGCGTACGGCCGTCGCACGGCAGGTTTCACCGGTGTACGAATCGGTTCAAGGGTTACGTTCGAGGCGAGTTGACCGAGAGTCGCAAAGTGACCATACACACATCCGGCCGGACCTCATCGAGCAAGGTCCGGCCGGGTGCGCGGTGTTGACGACCTCTGTTGACGTATCGCCTTTTGGCCTGCGCCGACTTGGCGCCGGGGCTCAGCCGAGCAGGGTCTCCAGCTCGGCGTGCTCCAGGCCGTGCGCCTCGGCGACCTCCTGGTAAACGACCTTGCCGTCATGCGTGTTGAGACCCTTGGCCAGGGCCGCGTCCCGGCGCAGCGCCTCGGCCCAGCCGCGGTTGGCGAGTTCGACGATGTACGGCAGCGTCGCGTTGGTGAGCGCGTAGGTGGAGGTGTTGGGCACCGCGCCCGGCATGTTGGCGACGCAGTAGAACACCGAGTTGTGGACCGGGAAGGTCGGCTCCGCGTGCGTGGTCGGACGGGAGTCCTCGAAGCAGCCGCCCTGGTCGATCGCGATGTCGACAAGGACACTTCCGGGCTTCATCCGGGAGACCAGCTCGTTGGTGACCAGCTTCGGGGCCTTGGCGCCCGGGATGAGCACCGCGCCGATCACGAGGTCGGCCTCCAGGCAGGCCTTCTCCAGCTCGAAGGCGTTGGAGACGACCGTCTGGATCTTCGTGCCGAAGACCCGGTCCGCCTCCTTGAGCTTGTTGATGTCGCGGTCCAGCAGCGTCACGTGGAAGCCCATGCCGATGGCGATCTGGGCGGCGTTCCAGCCCGAGACGCCGCCGCCGATGACGACGGCCCGGCCGGCCAGCACACCCGGGACACCGCCGGGCAGCACACCGCGGCCGCCGTTGGCGCGCATCAGGTGGTAGGCGCCGACCTGCGGGGCCAGCCGGCCCGCGACCTCGGACATCGGAGCGAGGAGCGGCAGCGCGCGGCCCGGCAGCTCGACCGTCTCGTACGCGATCGCCGTGGTGCCCGACTCCAGCAGGGCGTCGGTGCACTCGCGGGAGGCGGCCAGGTGCAGGTAGGTGAAGAGCGTCTGGTCCTTGCGGAGGCGGTGGTACTCCTCGGCGATGGGCTCCTTGACCTTCAGCAGCAGGTCGGCGGTGGCCCAGACCTCGTCGGCGGTCGGCAGGATCTGCGCGCCGGCGGCGACGTACTCGGCGTCCGTGATCGAGGAGCCGAGACCGGCGCCCAGCTCGACGACGACCTGGTGACCGTTGCGCACCAGCTCGTGCACGCCGGCGGGGGTGATGGCCACCCGGAACTCGTTGTTCTTGACCTCGCGGGGGATGCCGACCTTCACGTGGATCACGGTCCTTGGCTCAGAGGATGTGGGGGCAATACAACACATACCCAGGCATGCGGGTGCACACCGGGAGACACCGCTGGGAAGGTGCGGCAGAGCCAGTTTAATGAAGGCGTTCTTCCTGTCTAGCCTTTCATTGCATCAATCTTCGGCGGGTGTACTACGGATTTCGTAGGTGTTAGCTCCGTGTTCCGCCTTCGGAACCCTGGACTGCGGCTCCGCGGCCCCCGTTTCGGGCCCCACGGCCTCCGTCGCCGGGCCCGCCGCCGCGGGCGCCGGCCCCACGGCCTCCGGCCCGGGCGCCCCGGCCCCCGGCCCCGGTGCGGGAGCGCTCTCCCGGGGGTCCTCGCCCAGCAGCCGCTCGGCCGCGCCCCGGTGCAGCCGGGCCGCCACGGGGTCGCCGAGGTGCTCCAGCGTGTCGGCGAGCCGCAGCTGCAGCGCGGCCTGGAGGCGCACGTCCTCGGCCCGGCGCGCCCACTCCACCGCCTCCTGGCAGGTCCGCAGCGACTCGGCGGGCCGTCCCGCGTACTCCTGGACCCGGGCCAGTTCGCTCAACGCCCGCGCCTGGGCGGCCACATCGCCGTTCTTGCGGTACCCGGCGACCGCGGCACGCCAGTTGCGCAGCGCCTCGCCGTAGCGGCCCGCGTAGGTGTGCGCGGCGGCGATACGGCCGTACAGCCGGGCGGCCTCCGCGCGCTCCTCCCGGGCCAGCCGCTGGGCCAGTGCCCGGCCGTACCAGTCGGCGGCCCGGTCGTAGTCCCCGAGCTCCAGATGGGCGCCGCCGACGGATTCCATCGCACGGCCGGTCGCGTACGGGTCGTTCGCCTCGCGCCCCGCGTCCAGCGCCGCCCGGTAGCGGGCCAGCGCCTCCGTGGTGCGGCCGGTGCGGGCGTCGAGGTCGCCGAGGTTCAGCAGCGCCGCGGCCTTCTCGCGGGGCAGCCCGCGCCGCTCGGCCACGTCGAGGACCAGCCCGTGGACGCCGTACAGGTCCGGGGCCGCCTCCCGGGTGCCGAAGTGGGCGACCATCGCCCGCACCAGCTGGGACATCAGACGGCGGGCCAGGGTGTCCAGCTCCCCGTCGGCGACCGCGAGCCGCACGGAGGCCAGCAGGGCGGGGCGGCACGCCCTCAGCCACTCCTCGGCCGCCCGGGGGCTGGGGAAGCGCAGCGAGCGCGGCATGCCGAGCAGTTTCTGGCGGGCCGGGGGACTGTCGGTCTCGGTGATCGCCCGGCAGGACTGGAGCAGCCGCACCGTGCGCTCCAGCATGCGGGCACGGGCCAGCTGGAGTTCCGCGGGACGGTCCCGGGTGTCGGCGAGGGCCCGCAGCAGGGGCTGCAGGCAGCCGGGGACCTCGTACTGCGGCAGCGGCGACCCGACGGCCCGCAGCAGGCCGAGAGCGACGAAGTCGTCCAGGGTGGTACGGGCGCCGTTGACCGAGCAGCCGGCGAGCGCGGAGGCGGTGTGCGGGTCGACCAGGCCGGCCGGGGCGAGGGAGAGCAGGCGCAGCATGCGGGCGGCCGGGACGGACAGGGAGGCGTGGGCGAGCCGCAGGACACGGCTCAGCGGGGTTCCCTCGTCGCTCTCGGCGTGCAGGTGTTTGGCGAGGTCGGCGACGGCCGCCGTGGGGCGGGCGGCGAGCCAGCCGCCGGCCAGGGCCAGCGCGGCCGGCTGTGACCCGCACACCTCGACCAGCTTCTCGGCGGCGCGCGGGTCGACGGTGATGCGGACCGAGCCGGTGCAGCGGCTCAGCAGCTCCAGGGCGGACTTGGTGTCGAGGCCGCCCAGGGTGCAGGGCCGGACGTCCGCGATCCCGGTGAGGGGGCCGCCGGAGACGGCGACGACCAGGCACTGCGGGGCGTCCGGGAGCAGGGCGTCGACCTGCTCGGCGGCTGCGGCGTCGTCGAGCAGCAGCAGGACCCGGCGGTCGGCGAGGGCCTCGCGGAGGGCGGCCGTGAGGTCGTCCTCGGCGGCTCCCGCGGGGGCGGGCAGACCGAGGGCGTCGAGCAGGTCGCGGGCGGTGCGTTCGGTGGGGACGGGGGTGCCGTCGGGGTCGCTGAGCCGGGCGCGGAGCGTCCCGCCGCCGTAGCGGTCCGCGACCTGCCGGACGAGTTCCTCGGCGAGGGCCGTGCGGCCCGAGCCGGGCCGGCCCGCGATGAGGAGCACGCGTGCGCGGGGGGCCTTGCGGCCGGAGAGGGTGTCCAGACCGGCGCGCTCGATGTCGGCGCGGAGTTCCTTCAACTCCCGCGTGCGGCCCACGAACCGGGCCTCTTCGGGAGCGCGCTCCGACAGCCGTGCACCGTCCGTGTCCACCGCCTGATCCGTCACGGGCCACACTCCCGTCCCACCGCACGCGCAAGCCCGCCGGGACTCCGGTTCGGGCGTTTCCAGAGCCTAGTTCACGCTCTGCTACCTCCCGGGCGGAGCGCGGCGGGGAGGTCCCCCGATCGGATCAGCCGATGGTCACACCGGTGGGGTGTGTGTTCAGGACTCGAACGGACGGGCGGGCCAGGGCGCCTCCGCCGGGCGCAGCGCGTCGAGCCCGTCGCCCTGCTCGGCGGCGACCAGCGAAAGCACGCCCACCACCAGGCAGTTGTTGTGCAGTTCGCCCGCGAGCACCCCGCTGACCAGTTCGGTCACCGACACGCGCGACAGCTCCATGTCGGCCTCCTCGTCCTCGACCTCGAAGCGGTCCCCGTCGGCCTCCGACAGGTCACGGGCGAGGAAGATCCGTACGGCCTCGTCGCACCCGCCCGGGGTGGTGTACACGTCGGTGAGCACCCGCCAGTCCCCGGCCTTGACGTGCGCCTCCTCGTACAGCTCGCGCTGGGCTGCGTGCAGCGGGTTCTCGCCGGGGACGTCGAGCAGGCCGGCCGGGATCTCCCAGAGCTTGTGCCGCACGGGGTGGCGGTACTGACGCAGCACCAGCACGCGCCCCTCGTCGTCGAGGGCGAGGACGGCGACCGAGCCGGGGTGGACCTGGTAGTCGCGGTGGACCACCGTGCCGCCGGGCATGACCACGTCGTCGGTGCGTACGGAGGTCTTGTTGCCCACGAAGGGCGTCTGCGTCGCCCGGATCTCCCACTCCTCCGGGGTGTCCCTGATGGTCATGCCCTGTCCTCCCAGACGTACCGAACCGTGTGCGAGGCCGCGCGTGAAAGCGGCCGGGGTGCCCACCTCTTGAAGGTGCGCGCCCCGGCCACCGTACAACCGGTCTGTTACTCGGAACTCGTGCCCGCCGCGGCGACGGTCCGCTGGACCGCCGCCTTCACCAGTCCGGCGAACAGCGGGTGCGGCCGCGTCGGACGCGAGCGCAGCTCGGGGTGCGCCTGGGTCGCGACCAGGTAGGGGTGGACCTCGCGCGGGTACTCGACGTACTCGACGAGCTTGCCGTCCGGGGAGGTGCCGGAGAAGACGATCCCGGTCTCCTTCTCCAGCTCCGCGCGGTAGTGGTTGTTCACCTCGTAGCGGTGGCGGTGACGCTCCTCGACGTACTCCTTGCCGTCGTACACCTCACGCACGATGGAGCCCTCGGCCAGCTTGGCCGGGTACATGCCCAGCCGCATCGTGCCGCCCATGTCGCCCTCGCCGGCGACGATGTCGAGCTGCTCGGCCATCGTGGAGATGACCGGGTGGGAGGTGGCCGAGTCGAACTCGGTGGAGTTGGCGTCCGGGATGTCGGCCAGGTTGCGCGCGGCCTCGATCACGATGCACTGCAGGCCGAGACAGAGGCCGAGCAGCGGGACGCGGTTCTCGCGGGCGTAGCGGATGGCGCCGACCTTGCCGAGCACCCCGCGGTCGCCGAAGCCGCCCGGGATGCAGATGCCGTCGACGTCGCCGAGCTGCTGGGCGGCGCCGGCCGGGGTGCGGCAGTCGTCGGAGGTGACCCACTTGATCTTCACGCGGGCCTTGTTGGCGAAGCCGCCGGCGCGCAGCGCCTCGGTGACCGAGAGGTAGGCGTCGGGCAGGTCGATGTACTTGCCGACCAGGGCGAGGGTGACCTCGTGGTCGGGCCGGTGCACCCGGTCGAGCAGGTCGTCCCAGGTCGTCCAGTCCACGTCGCGGAACGGCAGGTCCAGCTTGCGGACGACATAGGCGTCCAGGCCCTCGCCGTGCACGGTCTTCGGGATGTCGTAGATCGAGCGGGCGTCGGGGCAGGCGACCACCGCGTCCTCGTCGACGTCGCACATCAGCGAGATCTTGCGCTTGATGGCGGTCGGGACCTCGCGGTCGGAGCGCAGCACGATGGCGTCGGGCTGGATACCGATGTTCCGCAGGGCCGCGACCGAGTGCTGGGTCGGCTTGGTCTTGAGCTCGCCCGAGGGGCCGATGTACGGCAGGAGCGAGATGTGCACGACGAAGACGTTGTCCCGGCCCACCTCGTGGCGGACCTGGCGGACGGTCTCCAGGAACGGCAGCGACTCGATGTCGCCGACGGTGCCGCCGACCTCCGTGATCACGACGTCCACCTCGTCCGTCGCCATCCGGCGGATGCGGTGCTTGATCTCGTTGGTGATGTGCGGGATGACCTGCACGGTGTCGCCGAGGTACTCGCCGCGCCGCTCCTTGGCGATCACCGTCGAGTAGACCTGTCCTGTAGTGACGTTGGCGGAGCCGTCCAGGTCGCGGTCGAGGAAGCGCTCGTAGTGTCCGATGTCCAGGTCGGTCTCGGCGCCGTCGTTGGTGACGAAGACCTCACCGTGCTGGAAGGGGTTCATCGTGCCCGGGTCGACGTTCAGGTACGGGTCGAGCTTCTGCATGACGACGCGCAGGCCCCTGGCCTTGAGCAGCATCCCGAGACTCGAGGCGGTCAGCCCCTTGCCGAGCGAGGAGGCGACACCCCCGGTGACGAAGATGTGCTTGGTCGTCGTGGATTTGGGCGTCATGGCCAAGAGGGGGCTCCCGTGGTCGCGGTCTGGGGTGCGGTACGGCTGCCGACCGGGAATCTCCGGGGGTGCCGTCGCTGCGGTTCGGGGGTTTCTTGCCCACCGGTCCACGGGCTACCAGGGTATCAGCGCCCGGAGGAGATGGCTTCCGGCCACGCACCGCGCACGCGTCGACACGGAGCCGTCCCTGGTCACGTGTTTCTCGCCGGCCGCTCACCCGTTCGGCCCATCCGGGTTGCCCGGAGCGGCACGCAGATCATCTACGTGCGTCGTATCCTGCTCGGACACTCGCTGGCGAGCCCGCCCGGCAACAGGGCACCACCCCCCGCCCGTACGCCCCGGAACAACGAGCGCCCGCCAGTTCGTTGAGCGGAGATTGTCGTTTTGCCATACGGCACGAGCGGCTGCTTTGCTTCACCGCTCAACGACGCTTGACCCATTCCCCCTGACCGCAAGAGCGACAGCCCCCTGCTGGGGGTGACGTGGCCGTTCGACTGGAGTTGCACGTGGCCGGGCGCATCGAAGACTACGCACTCATCGGAGACATGCAGACCGCGGCATTGGTCTGCCGGGACGGCACGGTGGACTGGCTGTGCCTGCCCCGCTTCGACTCGCACGCCATCTTCGCCGGTCTGCTCGGCACCGAGGAACACGGCTTCTGGCGGCTCGGGCCCGCCTACGCCTCCGACGCCCGGCCGCCCACCGCGGCCCGCCGCGGTTACCGCGGGGACTCCCTGATCCTGGAGTCCGAGTGGGACACCCCCCGCGGCACGGTCCGCGTGACCGACTTCATGCCCCCGCGTGACGGCGCCCCCCAGCTGATCCGCATCGTGGAGGGCGTCTCGGGCCGCGTCCCGATGCGCTCCGCCCTGCGGATGCGTTTCTCCTACGGCCGGGTCGTGCCCTGGGTCCACAAGCACGAGGGGCGCACCGTCGCCGTCGCCGGTCCCGACTCCGTGTGGTTCGACACATCCGTCGAGACCTACGGCAAGTCGCTGACCACGTACTCGGACTTCACGGTCGCGCCGGGCGACCGGATCGCCTTCACCATCTCCTGGGAGCCCTCCCACAAGCAGCCGCCGCCGCTGCCTGAGCCCGAGCAGTCGCTGGAGGCGACCGAGGACTTCTGGCGCGACTGGGTCGACCACTGCACGTACCACGGCCCGTACCGCGAGGCCGTGGTCCGCTCGCTGATCACCCTCAAGGCGCTGACGTACGCCCCCACCGGCGGCATCGTCGCCGCGCCCACCACCTCCCTGCCCGAGGAGATCGGCGGCGTCCGCAACTGGGACTACCGCTACACCTGGCTGCGGGACGCGGCGATCACCCTGTCCTCGCTGCTGCGCACCGGCTACCGCGAGGAGGCCCGCGCCTGGCGCGAGTGGCTGCTGCGGGCCGTCGCCGGCGACCCCGAGAACCTGCAGATCATGTACGGCATCGCCGGCGAGCGCGAGCTCGGCGAGGCGGAGCTCGACTGGCTGCCCGGCTACGAGAACTCCGGGCCCGTCCGGGTGGGCAACGGAGCCGCGCACCAGCTCCAGCTGGACGTGTACGGCGAGGTCACCGAGGCCCTGCACCTGGCCCACATGACGGGCCTGGCCCGCAACGACTACGCCTCGGTGCTCCAGCTCAAGCTGATCCGCTACCTGGAGGGCCACTGGGACGAGCCGGACGAGGGCATCTGGGAGGTGCGCGGCCCGCGCCGCCACTTCGTGCACTCCAAGGTCATGGCCTGGGTGGCGGTGGACCGCACCATCAAGCTGATCGAGTCCGGTGACGCGGACGGCCCGCTGGAGCGCTGGCGCGAGCTGCGCGACGACATCCACCGGGACGTCTGCGAGCGGGGCTACGACAAGGAACGCAACACCTTCACGCAGTCCTACGGCTCGAGGGAACTGGACGCCTCGCTGCTGCTGATCCCGCAGATGGGTTTCCTGCCGCCGGACGACAAGCGCGTGATCGGCACCATCGAGGCGATCCAGCGCGAGCTGTCCACCTCGGACGGCTTCATCCTGCGCTACCCCACCGACGGTGAGGCCGAGGGCGTCGACGGCCTGCCCGGCGACGAGGGCGCCTTCCTCGCCTGCTCGTTCTGGATGGCCGACGACCTCGCGATGATCGGCCGGGTGGACGAGGCCCGCAAGCTGTTCGAGAAGCTGCTGGCCCTGCGCAACGACCTCGGCCTGCTCGCCGAGGAGTGGGACCCGCGCCTGCAGCGCCAGGTCGGCAACTTCCCGCAGGCCTTCAGCCACGTCCCGCTCATCGACACGGCCCTGCGCCTGACGGCGTCGGGTGCCTACGGCGGCTGAACAGGAGAGACCGGCCGGGCCCGCCTGCGCTGGAGCCAACGGCCCCTGCACGGAAGGGGGCGCCGCATGGCCTCCGCATCGAGGCGGGCGCGGCCGTCCGCGCGCTGCGCGAGGATCTGGTCGGAGACGTGGTGACGCGGGTGGCCCCGGCTACGACGAGGCACGGACCGTCTTCAACGCGATGATCGACCGGCGTCCTGCGGTGATCGCCCAGTGCGTGGACGAGTCCGACGTCGTGCGCTCGGTGCGTTTCGCCCGTGACCTCGGCCTGCCCGTCGCGGTGCGCGGCGGCGGCCACAGCGTGGCGGGTACGGCGGTCAACGACGGCGGCCTGGTGGTGGACCTGCGGCACATGCGGGCGGTCACCGTCGATCCGGCGGCCGCCGCGGTACGGGTGGCGGGCGGCGCCACGACGAGCGACATGGACCGGGCCACCCAGCCGTACGGCCTGGCGACCACCGGCGGGCGGGCCTCCACCACCGGCGTGGGCGGATTCGTCCTCGGCGGCGGCACCGGCTGGCTGGACCGCTGCTGCGGCCTGGCCGTGGACCCGGCCGACGACGAACGGGCCGTCCGGTGGGTCCGGGACGTCCGGACGGGCGTCCGGCCGTGGAGCACGGGCGCGGTCCACCTCAACTTCGTCGGCGACGAGGGCACGGACCGGGTGGTGGCCGGCCTGGGCGCCGAGAACACCCGGCGGCTGGCCGAGCTGAAACGGCACCACGACCCGGACAACGCGTTCCGCTTCAACCACAACATCCGTCCGGCACCGGCGCCGTGAGCGGTCCTGGGGTCCGTGATCGTTCCCGTGGGTGCCCGGAGATGTCCCGGTGGCGTCCGCGCGGGTAGCGTCCGGCTCATGGACAGCGGCGCGGACAGCAGATTCGACACCCAGGGCGCGGGGATCACCGTGCAGCGGGCACTGGAGCTGCCCGGACTGCGCAGCGGGCTGCCCGAGATCATCGCGGGCGCCGACCGGCTGCAGCGCACGGTGCGCTGGGTGCACGCGGGCGAGGTCCCCAACATCGCCTCCCTCCTCAAGGGCGGCGAGCTGCTGCTGACCACGGGCTACGGCCTCGGCACCCGCCCGGCCGAGCAGCGGGCGTTCGTGCGCACCCTCGCCGAGCGCGGCATCGCGGCCCTCGTGGTGGAGCTCGGCCCGCGCTTCACCCGGCTGCCCGCCGCTCTCGTCGACACGGCCCGGGCGACCGGGCTGCCGCTGGTGCAACTGCACCGCGAGGTCCCGTTCGTCGCGGTGACCGAGGAGATCCACACCGAGATCGTCAACGGCCACTACGCCCTTCTGCAACGGGCCGAGGAGGTGCACCGCCGGTGCACCGAGGCGCTGCTCGGCGGCGGCGGAGTCCCCCAGGTGCTCGGCATCCTGGCCGACTTCAGCGCCAACCCGGTGTTCCTGGAGACGACGGACGGCCTGCTCCTGTACGCCGCCGGCGCCGGTCCCGAGGGCGCCGACCCGCTCCAGGTCTGGGAGGGACTGCGCGCCCAGCACCGGGACACCCCGCCACCGGCGGGGTCGCTGCTGGTGGACGTGCCCGGCGGCGGCCCCGGGACGGGTTCGGTCCGGGCGCGGCTGGTCCTGCTGCCGGTGCGGGCCCGGCTGGCGCCGGTGCACCGGATCGCCGCGGAACGGGCCGCGAGCATCCTGGCCGTGGTGCTGATGCAGGCCCGGCAGGAGGAGGAACTGGCCGCGCGCGGACGCGGCGACTTCCTCACCGACCTCGCGGAGGGCCGCGTCGCCGCCCAGGACGCGCCCGCGCAGGCACGCGTCCTGGGCTTCAAGCCGGGTGACGGCCCGCTGCTGCCGGTGGTGATGGGGCTCGGCGACGCGCTCTCCCCGGGCGGCGGCTGGGCGGTCCTGGCGCGCGCGGTCGGCGAGGAGCTGGCCTCGGTGGGGGTTCCGGTCCTGCTGGGGGTACGGCCGGTCGAAGGCCGCGTCCCGCTGCTGCTGGGCCTGCGGTCGGAGTCGGAGCGCCCGGCGGTCGCGGACCGGGTCGCGGCGGCGCTGCGGGCGGGTGTGGAACGGGCCGGGATCCAGCGGCCGGGGGCCCAGCCGCCGGTCGTGGTCGTCGGGATGGCCGGGGGCTGGGCGGCGGCCTCGGCGGGGCTGCGGCACGCGGCGGAGACGGCGACCGCGGCGCACGGCCTGTCGGACCGGCCGTGGTACGACGCGCGGCGCCTGGACATCGACCTGCTGCTGTGGCGGCTGCGCGACCATCCCGACCTGGCGGCCTTCGTGGACCGCGCGATCGGCCCGCTCCGCGACCACGACAGCCGCTCCAAGCCGCCGCTGCTGCCCACCCTCCAGACGTACCTGGCGCATGCCGGCCGCAAGGCGGAGACGGCACGCGAACTGCACCTGAACCGGCAGACGCTCTACAACCGCCTCGCCCGGATCGGGGAGTTGCTCGGCACCGACCTCGACGACCCGCAGACGGTCCTGGCGTTGAGCCTGGCGCTGCGGGCACGCCGGCACGTGTCCTAGGAGCCGGCCGAACCGGACGGAGGGGGCGTCAGACGAAAGGTCGCGGCTGGGTCAACTCGTCGTAGACGCTCAGGACTTGGGCGACGGTCTCGTCCTCGGTGGGCCAGGTGGCGGCCTGCACGGTCCCCCGGTCCCGCAACAGTTGGCACCGCCGGGGATCACCGAGCAGCCGTACGACGGCGTCCGCGAGGGCGTCCGGGTCCTCGCCGGGCACGAGTTCGGCCGCGTCGCCGACCAGGTCGGGAACACCGCCGACCGCCGTGGCGACCAGCGGCACACGCGCCAGGAGGGCCTCCTGGGCCAGCACCGACCGCGATTCCCACCGGCTGGGCAGTACGGCGAGGTCGGCGGCGGCGAGCAGGTCGGCCACGTCGTCCCGCCGGCCGAGGAGCCGCACCGGCAGCCCCTCGTCCTCGATCCGCCGCTGGAGCACGGTCCGCAGCGGCCCCTCCCCCGCGATCACCACGAGCGGCACCGGGTCGAGCCGGCGCCAGGCGCGCGCCGCGTCGAGCAGTGTGTCGTAGCCCCGGTGCGCGTCGAGGGAGCCGACGGCCATCAGCAACGGCCTGCCGATGGCGCCGAGTTCGGCCCGCAGCTTGGGCCGCAGCCGGTCCGGGTCCTCGTGCTCCGGGTCGGCGCCCGGCCCGGGGACCGTCACCGCCGCGAGCCGTGCATCGCGCGCGCCCGTGCGGCGGGCCCGGTCCACCAGGTCCGAGGTGGTGGCGAGCACCACGGAGGCGGCCTTCACGACCCGGCGCTCCAGCAGGCGCAGCAGATGCGCGCGGGCCCCCTCGGCGTGCGCGCGGTCGTGCCAGGTGACGACCAGCGGGGTGCGGCGGCCGCTGAGGGCGAGCACGGCCCGGAAGGAGGCGTGCAGTCCGTGCGCGTGCACCAGGTCGGCGTCGGCGCACGCCACCCGCAGCGCGGCCACGGAGGCGGGGTCGCTGCTGCGTGGCACGTGCACGTGCCGGGCGCCGGCCCCGGTGAAGTCGTAGGAGTGATCGGCGTCAGCGGGGGCGCACACGGTGACCCGCACGCCCCGTGCGGCGAGCCCCAGGGCCAGGGAGCGCACGTGCGCGCTGCTGCGGGCGTTGCCGCCGCCCAGCACCTGCACGGTGCGCAGCGGCGGCCTGCCGTGCGGTGCGGGGCTGCTCACGGGGATCACGTGGCCGGGGCTCCTGGTTCGGCGTCGGGCGGGCACGAGGAAACGTACAGAAGGTAGCGAGCGGAGGAGCGTACCGCGCGCTTCCTCCGCGTGCTGCGTGCCCGACCAAGGATGCCAGGCCGTACGGGTGTTCCGGCAACGCCGGGAACTCGAAAACCGGGCGACGCGCCGCGCTGGGTCACTCACACGAGTGAGGGAACCGTTGGTTCCGCGCACTCCGCGCGCCCCCCGAAAACCGAACACGCCCCCACGACCGGGCACTTCCCCGACGCGCGACGCCCCTGGCCCTCGCCCCTAGCGCTCGCCCCTGGCCCTCGCCCCTAGACGTCGCCTCTGGCCGTCGCCAGGAGTTCCTCGGCGTGGGCCCGGGCGGTCTCGGAGTCCTCCTGTCCGGCCAGCATCCGCGAGAGTTCCCGGACGCGTTCCTCGCCCTCCAGGACCTTGACGCCGGAGCGCGTCACCGACCCGTCGTTCGTCTTCTCCACCAGCAGCTGCCGGTCGGCGAACGCCGCCACCTGCGGCAGGTGCGTCACGACCACGACCTGCGCGGTCTTCGCGAGCCGGGCCAGCCGCCGTCCGATCTCCACCGCGGCCTTGCCGCCCACGCCCGCGTCGACCTCGTCGAAGAGGTACGTCGGCACCGGATCGGTTCCGGCGAACACGACCTCGACGGCCAGCATCACGCGGGACAGCTCACCGCCGGACGCGCCCTTGGCGATGGGCCGCGGCGGCGCGCCGGGGTGGGGCGCCAGCAGCAGTTCGACCTCGTCGACGCCGGAGGGCCCGTACGCCACCGTGCGTCCACCGACCTCGACGCCCTCGGGGTCCTCGGTCTGGCGGATGTCGAAGGACACGCGCGCGTGCGGCATCGCGAGGGAGGCCAGCTCGGCGGTGACCGCGGCCGCGAACCGCTCCGCCGTCTCCGTCCGCGCGTCGGTCAACGCCTGCGCGAGCCCGCCCAGTTCGGCCCGCAGCGCGTCCCGCTCGATCGTCAGCTCGCCGATCCGCTCGTCGTCGCCGTCGAGCTCGGTCAGCCGCACGGCGCTCCGCTCGGCCCAGGCGAGGACCGTGGCGACGTCCTCGCCGTACTTCCGGGTCAGCGCCCCCAGCGCGGCCCGCCGCTCCTCGACGGCCGACAGCCGCAGCGGGTCGGCGTCGAGGTCGTCGGCGTACCCGGCGAGTTCCCCGGCCACGTCACCGAGCAGGATGCCGATCTCACCGAGCCGCTCGGCGAGCGCGGCCAGCGCCGGGTCGTGCGACCGTACGGCGTCCAGGGCCCGCTGCGCGCCCGCGACGAGCGTGGCGGCGTCGATGCCCTCGGGGTCCTCGGGATTGCCCGCGAGCGCGGCGTGCGCGGCCGTCGCGGCGGACGCCAGCGCCTCCGCATGCCCGAGCCGCTCCGCCTCCTCCGCCAGCTCGACGTCCTCGCCGGGGCGTGGTTCCACGCCCGCGATCTCGTCGAGCCCGTAGCGCAGCAGGTCGGCCTCCTGGGCCCGTTCCCGCGCGCGGGTGGTGATCTCGTCGAGCTCGACGGCGACGGCCCTCAGCCGCCGGTAGGCCTCGGTGTACTTGGCCAGCGGCACGGCGACGGCGTCCCCGGCGTACCGGTCGAGCGCCTGCCGCTGCCGGGACAGCTTGAGCAGCCCCTGCTGGTCGGTCTGCCCGTGCACGGCCACCAGGTCGTCGGCCAGCTCGGCCAGCAGTCCCACCGGCACCGACCGTCCGCCGAGGTGGGCCCGGGAGCGCCCCTCCGCGGAAACGGTACGGCTGATCAGCAGCGCCCCGTCGTCGAGCTCCGCGCCCGCCTCCTCGGCCCGCAGGACCGCCGACGCGCCCGCAGGCACGGCGATGCGCCCCTCCACGACCGCGTTCTTGGCGCCGATCCGCACGAGCGCGGGGTCGGCGCGTCCGCCCAGGAGCAATCCCAGGCTGGTGACCACCATGGTCTTGCCCGCACCCGTCTCACCCGTCACGGCGGTGAAACCGGGCGACAGCTCGACGACCGCGTCGTCGATGACTCCGAGCGACCGTATCCGCATCTCCTCCAGCACGGACACGACCTTACGAGGTCGGGGGCGGGAGGTGCGACGGCGCCCACCCCACAGCCGCGAAGTCCCAGGTGGACGAATGCACAGCGGGCGCCCATGTCACCCACCCGAGTGCACCGACCGCGGGGGCGCGGGGACCCGCGTGAACAGCCGCGAACCACTCGCGGCCGCGTATCTCCCCCGCCCCCTCCCCGGGTGTCAGTGCGGCGCCCCCCGCCACCCCGACACCGGCAGCGCGAACTTCGCGACCAGCCGATCGGTGAACGACGCGTGATGCAGCCGGGCCAGCCGTACCGGCACGGCTCCCCGCCGCACCTCGACCCGCGCGCCCGGTGGGAGCTCCACCGTCCGCCGCCCGTCGCACCACAGCACCCCCGGCGGGATGTGCGGCAGGACCTCCACCGCGAGCACCGAGTTCGGCGAGGTCACCAGGGGCTTCGCGAACAGGGCGTGCGCGCTGATCGGCACCATCAGCAGGGCCTCGACCTCGGGCCACACCACGGGCCCGCCGGCCGAGAAGGCGTACGCGGTCGACCCGGTCGGGGTCGCGCACACGATCCCGTCGCACCCGAACCCCGTCACCGGCCGGCCGTCGATCTCCAGCACGACCTCCAGCAGCTTCTCGGCG
Source organism: Streptomyces sp. NPDC005574 (assembly GCF_040605435.1). Classification (NCBI taxonomy): domain Bacteria; kingdom Bacillati; phylum Actinomycetota; class Actinomycetes; order Kitasatosporales; family Streptomycetaceae; genus Streptomyces; species Streptomyces sp. NPDC005574. The sequence continues at coordinate 10,599 of NZ_JBEXCW010000022.1, read as the reverse complement.
GACACCTTCTGCACGGCCGCCTCGTTCAGCGCCCAGTCGGTGTGCACGATGTCGCCGTTGCGGTGCACGACCACATCGACGGTCATCCGCTCCTCGACCTCGTACGACTTGGTCACCACCCGGTCGACGACCCGGTCCAGGTCGTCCCGCTCGGCCTCGGCGAGGAACCCGACCCGACCGAGGTTGACGCCGAGCATCGGCACCCCGGAGGCCCGGGCGAACTCGGCGCCGCGCAGCAGCGTGCCGTCACCGCCCAGCACGATGAGCAGCTCGCAGCCGTCGAGGCACTGCGGGGTGGCCTCACCGACCAGCTCCACCTCGCTCGGCAGCGGCAGGTCACGCGCCTCGGCCTCCAGGACGCGCACGCCGATGCCCTCGCGCAGCAGGCCCTTGACGACGAGTTCGGCGCTGCGGATGGCCGCCGGCCGCCCGGTGTGGGCGAGCAGGAAAACAGTACGAGCTCGGTTCTCGGTCAACGCGGCCCCTCCGCCACTGCACGGTCGACATCGGCCGGGTCGAGTTCCGGTGCCCCGGCCCGCAGCCACAGAAAGTACTCGACGTTCCCGGAGGGTCCGGGCAGCGGGCTGGCGGTGACCCCCCGCACCCCGAGCCCGAGCTCCGCGGCCCGCGCGGCGACACCGCGCACGGCCTCCGCCCTCAGCTCCGGGCTGCGGACGACTCCTCCACTGCCCAGCCGCTCCTTCCCCACCTCGAACTGCGGCTTGACCATCATCACCAGGTCGGCGTCCGGCTTCACGCATCCCGCCAGGGCGGGCAGCACCAGCCCCAGCGGGATGAAGGACAGATCCCCCACGACAAGATCCACAGGCTCCCCATCGATCACTTCAAGCGTCAACTCGCGTACGTTCGTACGGTCCTTGACGGTGACGCGTTCATCGCTCTGCAGAGACCACGCGAGTTGGCCGTATCCGACGTCGACTGCGACCACGTGCGCGACACCCGCCCGCAGCAGTACGTCCGTGAAGCCCCCGGTGGACGCTCCGGCGTCCAGCGCCCGCCGGCCCTCGACCACGAGCCCGGCCGGTCCGAAGACCGCGAGCGCGCCGGCGAGCTTGTGGCCGCCCCGCGACACGTAGTCGGGGTCCCCGTCGTCGGCCGCGACCACGATAGCGGCCGCGGTCTCGACCTGGGTGGCCGATTTGGTCGCGACGGTCTTGCCGACAGAGACCCGCCCGGCGGCGATCAGCTGTCCGGCGTGCTCGCGCGAGCGTGCGAGCTTGCGGCGGACCAGCTCGGCATCGAGGCGGCGGCGTGCCACTCCTGCCACGTTCGGTTCAGCTCCTGTGGTGGTGCGTCGACGGGGGCGCCGGAGGTCCCGGGCGGGCGTCGAGCGCGGTCAGCGCGTCACGCAGCCCCCGGTGTACATCCTCGTACACCTCGACGTGCCCGTCGGTGGTGAGGTGGTCGGCGTCGGCGAGGCGCTCCAGCCGGGCGTCGACCTCGGGGTCGCCGGTGGGGGTGCGGACCACGCCCAGCGGGGCGGGACCGGCCGGTTCGTACTCCGGTCCGGGCGGAGCCTGCGGCTCCGCGGCCGCCGCTTCGTCCCGGGCGCCGGCCTCGGGAACTGAGTCGCTCATGCCCCGACGCTACCCCGAAGCGCTGGGGTACCGTCGGTCGCGATGGCGACGACTGAGGAGTGCCGTGCCGCACTCGACAAGCTCTCGGACAACATGGCGGGCGCCCAAGGCGGCGTGGCGGAGGCCGCGGCCCTGGACCGCTCGCTGAGCTGCCGTGTCACCGACCTGGACATCACCTTCGTCGGCCGCCTCACCGGCGGCCGGATCGTGGTGAGCGACACGCTCCAGGGTCCGCCGCGCGAGACGGCCGACATCAGACTGACGATGACCGGCGACGACCTCGTGGCGATGGTGAACGGCGAGCTCAACTTCGCGAAGGCCTGGGGCGCGGGCCGGGTGAAGCTGGAGGCGAGCCTGCGGGACGTGTTCCGCCTCAGGAAGCTTCTGTAGGGAGCACCGGCACGGGCCGCCGCGGCCACCTCACGAAGCCGCCGCAGGGGGCGCCGGCAGGGCTTCGCGGCCGCCTCGGGAAGCTTCTGCGGCGGCCGCCTCACGGGCGCCGACACGGGCCCCCTCGCAGCCGTCTCAGGAAGCCCTCGTCGCACCCCCGGCACGGGCCGCGGCGCGGGCCCTGCGGGCGGCCGGCACCACCAGCGGCGTGCCCGTCTCGGGGTCGTCGATCACCTGGCAGCGCAGCCCGAACACGTCCTCGACCAGCTCGGCCGTGACGATGTCGCCCGGCGCGCCCTCGGCGATGATCTCGCCCTCGCGGAGCGCGATGAGGTGGGTGGCGTACCGGGCGGCGTGGTTGAGGTCGTGCAGCACGGCCACCAGGGTGCGCCCCTGCTCCTCGTGCAGTTCGGCGCACAGGTCGAGGACGTCGATCTGGTGCTGGATGTCGAGGTAGGTGGTCGGCTCGTCGAGGAGCAGCAGCGGCGTCTGCTGGGCCAGCGCCATGGCGATCCACACCCGCTGCCGCTGACCGCCCGACAGCTCGTCCACGTACCGTTCGGCGAGCTCGCCGACGCCGGTCTGCGCCATCGCCTCCCGCACGACCCGCTCGTCCTCGGCCGACCACTGGCGCAGGATGCCCTGATGCGGGTAGCGGCCGCGGCCGACGAGGTCGGCGACGGTGATGCCGTCCGGCGCGATCGAGGACTGCGGCAGCAGCCCCAGGGTCCGCGCGACCTTCTTCGCGGGCAGCGACTGGATGACCTGCCCGTCGAGCAGCACCCGTCCCTCGCTCGGCCTGAGCATCCGCGACAGGGCCCGCAGCAGCGTGGACTTGCCGCAGGCGTTCGGCCCGACGATCACGGTGAAGGAGTGGTCGGGTATCTCGACCGACAGCCGCGCGGCGATGACACGCTGGTCGTAGGCGAGGGTGACGTCCTCGGCGGACAGGCGGTTCACGGTGCTCCTCTGGTTCGTCGGTCCGCTGCGGGTACTGCTGCCGGCGCTCATATCCGGCCCGCCCTGCGCTCGGTCACCAGCAGCCACAGCAGGTAGACGCCGCCGAGCACACCGGTGACCACTCCGACGGGCAACTGGTCCGCGCCGAACGTCCACTGCGAGACCCAGTCGGCGGTGACCAGCAGCGCGGCACCCATGCACAGGGAGGGCAGCAGGTTCGGGCCGGGCGAGCGCGTCAGCCGCCGGGCGAGCTGCGGCGCGGTGAGCGCCACGAAACTGACGGGGCCGCAGGCGGCGGTGGCGGCCGCGGTGAGCAGTACGGCGGCCACCATCAGCACCAGCCGTACGCGTTCGACGCGCACCCCGAGGGCGTGCGAGACGTCGTCGCCCATCTCGGTCGTCCGCAGCCCGCGCGCGTTGGCCAGCACCAGCGGCACGAGGACCGCGCACAGCGCGAGCAGCGGCCAGACCTGCGTCCAGTCGCGGCCGCTGAGGGAGCCGGTCATCCAGACGACGGCACGGGAGGCCTCGACGATGTCGGAGACGGTGAGCAGATAGCCGTTGACCGCCGTGAGGACCGCGGACACCCCGATGCCGACCAGCACCAGCCGGTAGCCGTGCACGCCCTGTTTCCAGGCCAGCAGGTAGATCACGAGCCCGGTCGCCAGGCCGCCGACGAGCGCGCCCACGGTCACCTCGGCCGCGTCGCCGGACATCAGCACGATCACCACGAGCGCCCCGGCCGTCGCGCCCTGCCCGAGGCCGAGCACGTCCGGACTGCCCAGCGGATTGCGCGAGATGGACTGGAACAGGGCCCCACCCAGCCCGAGCGAGGCACCGACCAGCAGACCGACGAGGACCCGCGGCAGCCGCAGCTCGTTGACGACGAGTTCCTGCCCGGCGGTGCCGCGGCCCGCCAGGGCCCGCAGGACGTCGGCGGGCGGGATCGGGAACTCGCCGGTGCCGATGAGCACGACGCTCGCGGTGAGCGCGACGAGCAGCAGCAGCACGACCACGACGAGGGCGCGGACGTCCACCCGGACGGAGAGCCCGCCCGGCGTCCTGAGGACACGGTTGGTCCGGGTGGTGCTCACAGTTGCGCCGTCCTCCGCCGTCGTACGAGAAAGATGAACACCGGCCCGCCGATGAGCGCGGTCACGATGCCGACCTGGAGCTCCGCCGGCCGGGCCACGACCCGGCCGATGACGTCGGAGCCCAGCAGCAGCACCGGCGACAGGAGGGTCGCGTACGGCAGGATCCAGCGCAGGTCGGGCCCGGTGAAGGAGCGCACGGCGTGCGGAACCATCAGCCCGACGAACACGATCGGCCCGCACGCGGCGGTCGCGGCCCCGCTCAGCACGGTGGCCGACAGCATGGACAGCGCCCGCGTGCGGTTCAGGTGCGCGCCGAGGGCCTTGGCGGTGTCGTCGCCCATGGCCATGGCGTTGAGGGGCCGGGCGAGGGCGAGTGCGAGGAGCGTGCCGGCCGCCAGGAACGGCAGCACCTGCACGATGGTCGAGTCGCTCGCGGAGGACAGCGAACCCACGGTCCAGAAGCGCATCCTGCCGAGCGCCGCGTCGTCGCTGATCATCACGGCCTGGAGATAGCCGTAGAGCGCGGCGCTGATCGCCGTACCGGCGAGGGCGAGCCGGACCGGTGTCGCGCCCCGGCTGCCGCCGAGGAACCAGACCAGCGCCCCGACCGCGGCCGCCCCGAAGAACGCGAACCAGACATAGCCGCTCAGCGAGGTGACGCCGAAGAAGGTGATGGCGGTGACCACGGCGGCGGAGGCGCCCGCGTTGATGCCGAGCAGCCCGGGATCGGCCAGCGGGTTGCGGGTGAGCGCCTGGAGCACCGCCCCGGACAGGCCGAGCGCGGCACCGGCCAGCAGCCCCAGCACCGTCCGCGACAGCCGCTCCGACACCACGACGTCGCCGTAGGTGCCGGAGTTGTGGAACAGACCGTGCCAGACCTCCCCCATGGACAGCTGTTTCGCCCCGATCGCGATACTCGCCAGCGCGACCAGCAGCAGGATCACGACGGAGACGAGCAGGCCAAGAGCGCGCACCGCCCGTCGGGTTGGGGGCGCGGGGGCGGTGTCCGCACACTGTTCGGGAGGACTGTCGACCAACACGCAGTTAGGTTAGCCTACCCTCGCAAGCGGTCGGGCTCCCGAGGCCGGACCCGGGCGGTCCACCCGCCGGCCACCCGCCGGCTCACCACTCCAGCCGCGCCAGCGCCTTCCCCGGATCGAGCTCGCAGACACCCTCACCGGCCGCCGTCCAGGCGGCCGCGCACAACGCCCGCAGCCCGTCGACGGCCTCGCCCTCGCCCTCCAGCTCCAACTCCTCCGTACCGGCCGTCGCCGTCCAGCCACCGCACCGGAACCCGTCCCCCTCCGCGGTGACCTCCGGCTGCCCGGTGAGCATCCCGCGCAGGTCGGCGTCGACATACGTCGGCCGGTGCTGCGGTGGCGCCGCGAGCAGGTGGGGCGGGTCGGTCACGCCGGTGAGGACGAGCAGCGAGTCGACCTCGCCGTTGAACGCGCCCTCGATGTCGGTGTCCAGCCGGTCCCCCACCACCAGCGGCCGCTCGGCCCCCGTGCGCAGGATCGTCTCGCGGTGCATGGGCGGCAACGGCTTCCCCGCGACCTGCGGTTCGGCACCGGTGGCGATCCGGACGACCTCGACCGCCGCGCCGTTGCCCGGGGCGATCCCGCGCCCGCTGGGAATCGTCAGGTCGGTGTTGGAGGCGTACCACGGCACCCCGCGCGCGACGGCGTAACTGGCCTCCGCGAAACGGCCCCAGGGCAACTCCGGCCCGCCGAAGCCCTGTACGACGGCCGCCGGATCGTCGTCCGCCGACTCGACGGGCTCCAGCCCGCGTTCGCGCAGCGCGACCCGCAGCCCCTCCCCGCCGATCACCAGCACCCTGGCCCCCGCCGGCACCTGCTCGGCGATCAGCCGCGCCACGGCCTGCGCCGACGTGATGACGTCCGACGCCTCGGTGGGGATGCCGAGTTCGCCGAGGTGCCCGGCGACCGCGTCGGGCGTCCGCAGCGCGTTGTTGGTGACGTACGCGAGCCGCATCCCGCCCGACCGGGCCGCGGCGAGCGAGTCGACCGCGTGCGCGATCGCCTCACCCCCCGCGTACACCACGCCGTCCAGGTCGAGCAGCGCCGTGTCGTACGCCTCGCTCAGGGCCCGGTCACTGCCGTCGGGCTTCGTCCTGACGCTCTGGCTCATTCCACATCGCTCCTCGTTCGTCCGCTTTCCCCGATCATCGCTCATGCCACCGACACACGTACGATGCCGGGATGAACTCAGCAGGTCACTCGGAAGCAACGACGCCCCGGGGCCTGGAACTCACCCCGTTCCGAGGCCTGCGGTACGACCCCGACCGGGTCGGCAGCCTGGCCGCCGTGACGTCCCCTCCGTACGACGTCGTGGTCCGCCCCGACGGCCTGTGGCACCTCCAGTCCGCGGACCCGTACAACATCGTCCGGCTGATCCTGCCGCAGGCCACCACCCCGAGTGTCCGCAACGAGCAGGCCGCCGACACCCTGCGCCGCTGGCAGGCCGAGGGGATCCTCACCACCGACCCCGAACCCGGCCTGTACGTCTACGAACAGCGCCACGACGACGGCATGCTCCAGCGCGGGATCATCGGCGCCCTGCGGCTGTCGGACCCGGCCGACGGCGTGGTCCTGCCCCACGAGGACGTCATGCCGCACGTCGTCGCCGACCGCGCGGCCCTCATGCGCGCCACCTCCGCGAACCTCGAACCGCTCCTCCTGACCTACCGGGGCGACGCCTCGGCGACGGCCGCCGCCGAGGCGGTCGAGCGCACCGCCGAGAAGCCCCCGCTCCTGTCGACGACCACGGAGGACGGCTTCGAACACCGCCTCTGGTCCATCACCGACCCGGCCGACCTGGCCCGCGTCCAGGCCGACCTGGCCCGCCACCAGGCCCTCATCGCCGACGGCCACCACCGCTGGGCCACCTACCGGCGTCTACGCGCGGAGCACCCCTCGCCCGGCCCCTGGGACCACGGTCTGGTCCTCCTGGTCGACACGGCCCGCTACCCGCTGCGCGTGCGCGCCATCCACCGGCTCCTGCACGGCCTGCCGGTGTCCGCGGCCCTGGCCGCCCTGGACGGCCACTTCCGCGTCCGCCGCCTGGACGGGCCGCTCGCGACCGCTCTGGAGGCCCTCGCGGACGCGGCCTGCGCGGGCAACGCCTTCCTCCTCGCCGGCGACGGCGCCTTCCACCTGGTCGACCGCCCCGACCCGCGGCTCCTGGCACGGACCGTGCCGGCGGACCGCCCCACGGCCTGGCGCACCCTGGACGCGACCGTCCTGCACGCCACGCTCCTCGCCCACGTGTGGCACGTCCCCGAGGACTCCCCCGCCCACATCGCCTACATCCACGACACGGCGGCCACGGTCGAGAAGGCGGAACGCGACGGCGGTACGGCCGTCCTGTTGCACCCCGTCCGCGAGGAGGTCGTCCGCGACCTCGCCCGCCAGGGCGTGACGATGCCCCGCAAGTCGACGTCGTTCGGCCCGAAACCGGCCTCGGGCCTGGTGCTGCGCGCGCTGGAGGTCTGACACGCGAAAGGGGCGGGACCCCGTCACCGGGATCCCGCCCCTTTCATTCGATGCGATCAGTCCTTGTCACGGTCGGCGTCGGCGTCGGCGTCGGCGTCGGCGTCGGGAGTGACCGCGGATCGGACGCCGGGTTCGACGTCGTCGTCCGACTCGTCGTCATCGGCGTCGTCATCGGCGTCGGCGTCGGCGTTGTCGTCGGCCGCGCCGGCATCGAGGTCGGCGTCCGCATCGGCGAGGTCGTCGGCGGACTCGTCGGCGTCGTCGTCGAGGTCACCCTGGACGTCGTCGTCGAGGTCGTCCACGAGGTCGAGGTCGAGGTCGTCCTCGTCGTCGGCCGGAACGGCGTCGCGAGGCTCTTCTTCGGCGGGGGCGTCGCCCTCACCGTCCTCGTCGAGCGCGTCCACGAAGTCCACGCCGTCTAGCTCGGCGAGTCGGTCGGAGGCGTCCGTGCTGCCGTCCTTGTCGGCCTCCACGGCCTTCGCGAACCACTCGCGCGCCTCACCCTCACGCTCGGCCGCGAGCAGGGCGTCGGCGTACGCGTAGCGCAGTCGCGCGGTCCACGGCTGCACGGAGTTGGAGGCGAGTTCGGGGCTCTGCAGCGTCACGATGGCCGCGTCGAGCTGCCCCATGTCGCGCCGGGCGCCGGCAGCGACGAGCCGCATCTCCACCTGGCCGGCCTTGTCGAGCTTGTGCACCTCGGGGGCCCCGGCCATGTCGAGTGCCTTCTCCGGCCGCCCGAGTCCGCGCTCGCAGTCGGCCATGACGGGCCACAGCTCCACGTTGCCGGTCATCCGACGCGCGGCCCTGAACTCCGCGAGCGCCTCGCTGTACTTCTGGTTGGCGTACGCGGCGAACCCGGCCGCCTCACGCACCGCCGCGACACGGGACGCGAGTCGCAGGGCCACCCGGGAGTAGCCGTAGGCACCCTCGGGGTCCTCGTCGATGAGCCGGGCGACCATCACCAGGTTCCTGGCGACGTCCTCCGCGAGCCCCTTCGGCAGGCTCATCAGCTCCTGCCGTACGTCCTTGTCGATCTCCTCGCCGGTGACCTCCTCGGGGATCGGCAGCCGCTTGATCGGCTCCCGGTCCCGCTCGTCACGGCCGCGGAAGCCACCGGGACGGTCGTCGCCCCTGCGGTCGTCGCGGCCACGGAACCCGCCCGGACGGCCGCCGGCGCGGTCGTCACGCCGTCCGGCGAAGCCCCCACGACCACGGTCGTCGCGGCCCCGGTCGTCGCGGCCGCGGAAGCCGCCCGGGCGCTCGCCACGGCTGTCGTCCCGCCGGAAGCCACCGCGGTCACCCCGGTCGCCACCCTGCCGGTCGTCACGCCGGTCGTCGCTACGGGGGAAACTCCCACGGTCGTCAACCCGGCGGTCGTCCCTGCGGTCGTCACGACGCGGGTAGCTCCCACGGTCGTCGCCGCGCCGCTCGTCACGGCGGTCATCGCGGCGGTCGTCACGGCGGGGGAAGGTGCCGCGGTCGTTGCCACGGTCGTCGCGCCGGGCAGGTGCCCGGTCGTCGGTGCGACGGAAACCGGTGCGCTCGCCCTCACGGCGGTCGTCACGCCGGTCGTCCCTACGGTCGTCACGGCGGTCGAAGGAGGGACGCTCACCCCGGTTGTCGTCACGCCGGTCGTCCCTGCGGAATCCACCACGCTCGGGCCGGTCGCCACGGTCGTCACGACGGAAGCCGCCGGGTCGGTCGTCACGGCCACGGAAACCGCCGCGGTCGTCGGTGCGGCGGTCGTCCCGCCGGTCGTCCCGGCGGAAGCCGCCACGGTCGTCGTCCCGGCGGAAACCACGGCGGTCGTCGTCGCCGCGCCGCTCACCACGGTCGTCGCGGCGGAACGGGGGACGTTCCCCGCTCCTGCCGACCCCGCTGTCCCGGTCGTCGCGACGCGGACCGAACGAGCGGTCGTCACGCCGGGGACCGGAAGGCCGGTCGTCGCGACGCGGACCACTGGAGGGCCGGTCGTCACGGCGGGGACCGCTCGTCGGACGGTCGTCGCGACGGAAGCCGCCCGAGCGGTCGTCACGACGCGGGCCACTGGACGGACGGTCATCGCGACGCGGGCCGCCGGAACGGTCGTCGCGCCGAGGAGCGAACGGCCGGTCGTCACGGCGCGGACCACTGGAGGGCCGGTCGTCACGGCGGGGACCGCTCGTCGGACGGTCGTCGCGACGGAAGCCGCCCGAGCGGTCGTCACGACGCGGGCCACTGGACGGACGGTCATCGCGGCGCGGGCCATTGGACGGACGGTCATCGCGGCGCGGGCCACTGGACGGACGGTCATCGCGGCGCGGGCCACTGGACGGACGGTCATCGCGGCGCGGGCCGCTGGACGGACGGTCATCGCGGCGGCCGTAAGTGCCGCGATCGCGGTCGTCACGGGGGCGGAAACCGCCACGGTCGCCGCGGTCGTCGCCGCGTCGGTCGTCACGGCGTCCGTAGCCGCCACGGTCACCACCGCGGTCGCCGGCACGGTCGTTGCCGCGCTGCGGACCGCCGCGGAAGCCGCCGCGATCGCTGCGGTCACCACGGTCACCACTGTCCCGTCGCTGGTCGCGCTCCGGTCGGTCGTCGGGAGAGTTGGTGGACATGGGTGACTCCTGTCTTCGGTACCGCAAGTCATTCTCGCGCAGCCGGGTAGCCGGCGCGCCCTGGAAAAACAAAAGGACCCCTGGTCCCAGCTGAACGCTGGTGACCAGGGGTCCTCCAAAAATTGTTCGGCGGCGTCCTACTCTCCCACAGGGTCCCCCCTGCAGTACCATCGGCGCTGTAAGGCTTAGCTTCCGGGTTCGAAATGTAACCGGGCGTTTCCCTCACGCTATGACCACCGAAACCCTATTGGTTTCGAGCGAACAAGCACACTTTTCAGTTGGTGTTCTGCTCAAAAGCCGACAACGGTCGTTGTCTCAGAACTAACACAGTGGACGCGAGCAACTGGGGACAAGCCCTCGGCCTATTAGTACCGGTCACCTCCAGCGGTTACCCGCCTTCCAGATCCGGCCTATCAACCCAGTCGTCTACTGGGAGCCTTAA